>NZ_CP014282.1:4985000-5243635 GCF_001595725.1 Bacillus thuringiensis | reverse complement strand
CATTTATCCACAAGGAAATATAGGTGCTGTGAAAAAGTATGTGAATAGGTTCAAAATGAATATTTGATGAAAATTTCTAGAACCATTGACATTTTCCTAGTTGATTAACTATAATTTATAGGACTGTCTTTAACAGATATTCCTCAGGGAGGTGTCATATAATGAAAAGAACTTACCAACCAAATAAACGTAAGCGCAGCAAAGTACATGGTTTCCGCAGCCGTATGAGCACAGCGAACGGACGTAAAGTGCTAGCAGCTCGTCGTCGTAAAGGAAGAAAAGTATTATCTGCGTAGACCACTGATCGTTCAGTGGTCTTTTTTTCTAATAATAGTGAATTTCCGCTGATGAAATACAGGAGTGTCAATTGATATGAAGAAAAAACATCGTATAAAGAAGAATGATGAATTCCAGGCGGTTTTTCAAAAAGGAAAATCAAATGCGAATCGTCAGTTTGTTGTATACCAATTAGATAAAGAAGAACAGCCAAACTTTCGCATCGGCCTTTCTGTTAGCAAGAAAATAGGAAATGCAGTAGTTCGTAATCGAATTAAGCGCATGGTCCGTCAGGCTATTACAGAGTTAAAAGATGAGATAGATTCTGGAAAAGATTTTGTTATAATAGCAAGGAAGCCTTGTGCAGAGATGACATATGAAGAAGTAAAGAAAAGCTTAATTCATGTCTTTAAACGCTCTGGTATGAAAAGAATAAAAAAGTAGCGTAAGGAAATGAATTACACTATATACATACCGATACAAGGAGGAGTAGGCTTTGAAAAAGAAATTAGGTTTACTAGCCATGCTTATTGCATTAATGGCGATTACTGCTGGCTGTAGTGAAGTAAATCAGCCAATTACACCAAAAAGCACTGGAATTTGGAATGAATACTTCGTATACCCGCTTTCTCAGTTAATCACGTATTTTGCAAACTTATTTAACAGTAATTATGGTTTAGCAATTGTTGTTACGACTCTTATCATTCGTTTTGCGTTATTACCATTAATGATTAAGCAAACGAAGAGTACGAAAGCGATGCAAGCGTTACAACCGGAAATGGTGAAGTTAAAAGAGAAATATAGCTCTAAAGATCAAGCGACACAGCAAAAACTGCAGCAAGAAATGATGCAGTTATACCAAAAGAATGGTGTAAATCCATTAGCTGGTTGTTTACCAATCTTTATTCAAATGCCAATTCTGTTCGCTTTTTATCATGCAATTATGAGAACAGCTGAAATTAAACAACATAGTTTCTTATGGTTCGATTTAGGACATGCAGACCCATTCTATATCTTACCAGTCGTTGCAGCAATTACGACATTTATTCAGCAAAAGCTTGCAATGGCAGGAACAGCTGGTCAAAATCCACAAATGGCAATGATGCTTTGGCTTATGCCGATTATGATTTTAATCTTTGCAATTAACTTCCCAGCTGCATTATCACTTTACTGGGTTGTTGGTAATATCTTTGGTATTGCTCAAATGTACTTTATTAAAGGGCCAGAGATTAAGGCTAGTAAGGCTGGTAAAGCTGGAGGCTCAAGCAAGTGAGTGTAATTACTGCTAAAGGACAAACAGTCGAGCTGGCAGTAGAGGATGCTTTAAGGCAATTAAATACATCAAAAGATCGAGTAGATATAAATATTGTCGATGAGGGTAAAAGGGGATTCTTAGGTTTATTTGGGAATCGCCCTGCAGTAGTAGAAGTTGCATTGAAGAAAGATCCAATTCAAGAATGTGAAGAATATTTAAGAAATGTTATTCACGATATGGGTGTGGAAGTTGAGATTAGTAAAATTGTAAAAGGACGCGAAATCGAATTTACAATTTCTGGTGATGATGTAGGTGTTTTAATTGGGAAAAGAGGTAATACATTGAACTCTTTACAGTATTTAACAAAACTTGTCGCGAATCGTAACACGAAGCAGTATATCGGTATTACACTAGATGCTGAAAATTATCGTAGTAAAAGAAAAAGTACTTTAGAATCACTTTCTTATCGATTAGCCAAACAAGTATTTAATACGAAAAAAAGAGTTATTTTAGAACCGATGCCATCTTTTGAACGAAAAATTATTCATCAGGCATTATCAAATCATCAAGGTATCAATACAACTTCTGAAGGAAATGAACCACATCGGCATGTTGTAATATCTCCTAAATGACCGGTTGCTCAAATGAGTGCCGGTTTTTTTGAGCGAAAAATAGATGTGGATAACTAAAAAAACACTAAACTTATCCACTGTGAATAAGTTTAGTGTTTTTTACATGGGGATATAATAAAATGAGTTATTCTTCTTTTGTAGATAGGTTCGTTATGGTATCCTAATAATTTAGTGAAAGAAATAATCATGTTGAAATAGAGATAAATAAGCAAGTGAGGTGAAAGGACATGGAATTTGATACAATTGCTGCGATTTCCACAGCGCTTGGAGAGGGTGCAATTGCCATTGTTCGAGTAAGTGGGGATGATGCGGTTGAGAAAGTTGACCGTATTTTTAAGGGGAAGGATTTAACAGAGGTTCCTTCTCACACTATTCATTATGGTCATATTGTTGATTTAGATACAAATCAAGTTATTGAAGAAGTTATGGTGTCTATTATGCGCGCACCAAGGACTTTTACACGTGAAAATATAGTGGAAATTAACTGTCACGGTGGACTTGTTTCAGTAAATAAAGTATTGCAACTTATTCTAGCACAAGGAGTACGATTGGCAGAACCGGGCGAATTTACAAAACGCGCTTTTTTAAATGGACGTATCGATTTATCACAAGCAGAAGCGGTTATGGATTTGATTCGAGCAAAAACAGATCGTGCAATGAATGTAGCAATTAATCAAATGGAAGGGCGATTATCTAAATTAATTGGTCTTTTGCGTCAAGAAATATTAGAAACATTAGCTCATGTTGAGGTAAATATAGATTATCCAGAATACGATGATGTAGAAGAGATGACACATAATATTTTAATTGAGAAAGCGACGCATGTTCGTTCGGAAATCGAAAAAATATTAGAAACATCAAAACAAGGGAAAATTTTACGTGAAGGTATTGCTACAGCAATTATCGGTAGACCTAACGTTGGGAAATCATCGTTATTAAATAGTCTTGTTCAGGAGAAAAAGGCAATTGTAACTGATATTGCAGGAACAACTCGTGATGTTATTGAAGAGTACGTTAACGTGCGTGGTGTACCTCTTAAACTTATAGATACAGCCGGTATTCGGGAGACAGAAGATGTTGTTGAACGAATTGGTGTGGAACGTTCAAAAGAAATGATGAGCCAAGCGGATTTAGTATTAGTTGTTGTCAACTATAGCGAGGCTTTAACAAATGAGGATGAAGATCTATTCCGTGCGGTACAAGGAAAAGACTTTATTGTTATTGTGAATAAGACTGATTTACCGCAAGTGATTGATATGGAACGTGTTACAGAGTTAGCCGCGGGAAATCGTGTTATTACAACATCCTTAATTGAGGAACAAGGAATAGATGAACTCGAAAAGGCAATAGCTGATTTATTCTTTGAAGGAACAATCGATTCTGCAGATATGACATATGTTTCTAATGCGAGACATATTGGATTATTAACACAAGCAGGAAAAACAATCGGTGATGCAGTTGAGGCGATTGAAAATGGTGTACCAATTGATATGGTACAAATTGATTTAACAAGAACGTGGGAAATACTTGGTGAAATTACTGGGGACACAGTGCATGAAAGCTTAATTGACCAGTTGTTCTCTCAATTTTGTTTAGGAAAATAATATAGTGAAGTTGTAGAAAGATAGAGATTATTAGGAGGAATAAACAATGGGATACAATGCCGGTTCATACGATGTCATAGTAATCGGTGCAGGTCATGCAGGATGTGAAGCTGGTCTTGCGGCAGCACGAATGGGCTCAAAAACATTAATGTTAACAATTAACTTGGATATGGTAGCATTCATGCCATGTAACCCTTCTGTTGGTGGACCAGCAAAAGGGATTGTTGTTCGTGAAATTGATGCATTAGGCGGAGAAATGGGACGTAATATTGATAAAACTCATATTCAAATGCGTATGCTAAATACAGGTAAGGGGCCAGCCGTACGTGCACTTCGAGCGCAAGCTGATAAATTCGCTTACCAACATGAATTAAAGAAAACAATTGAAGAAACACCAAACTTAACGTTGTTCCAAGGAATGGTAGAGCGTTTAATCGTTGAAGAAGGTGTATGTAAAGGGGTAGTTACACAAGCTGGTGCAGAATATACAGCAAAAACCGTTGTAATTACAACTGGAACATTTTTACGCGGCGAGATTATCATGGGCGACTTAAAATATTCAAGCGGTCCAAATAATCAGCAACCGTCTATTACATTATCTGAGCATTTAGAGGAGCTTGGTTTTGATCTTGTTAGATTTAAAACAGGGACACCTCCTCGTGTAAACAGTAATACAATTGACTACAGTAAAACAGAAATTCAACCAGGTGATGATAAGCCACGTGCGTTCTCTTTTGAAACAACGAAATTTATTATGGATCAAATTCCATGTTGGTTGACATATACAAGTACAGAAACACACCGTTTAATAGATGAAAATTTACATCGTTCAGCTATGTATTCTGGTATGATTAAAGGAACAGGTCCTAGATACTGTCCTTCTATTGAAGACAAAGTAGTAAGATTTAATGATAAACCACGTCATCAAATTTTCTTAGAGCCAGAAGGGCGTAATACACAAGAAGTATATGTACAAGGTTTATCCACAAGCTTACCAGAAGATGTACAACGTGACATGCTTAGAACAATTCCAGGCCTAGAAAATGTTGAAATGATGCGTACAGGTTATGCAATTGAATATGATGCAATTGTGCCAACACAACTATGGCCAACACTTGAAACGAAAAAGATTAAAAATTTATATACAGCAGGACAAATTAATGGAACTTCTGGTTACGAAGAGGCGGCCGGACAAGGGCTTATGGCTGGAATTAATGCAGCATGCCGTTCTTTAGGTAAAGAAGAAGTTGTTTTAGGTCGCGAGGATGCTTATATTGGCGTCTTAATTGATGATCTTGTAACGAAAGGTACAAATGAACCATATCGTTTATTAACGTCTCGTGCAGAATACCGTCTATTATTACGCCACGATAATGCTGATCTTCGTTTAACTGAAGTTGGTCGTAAAATTGGATTAATTAAAGAAGAGCGCTATGAGCGATTTACAAATAAAAAATTACAAATTGAACAGGAAAAGGAACGTTTAAGCAGCATTATTATTAAACCACGTCCTGAAGTTCAAGAATTAATTCGCAATATTGGCGGAAGTGAATTGAAAGATGGAATACGTGCAAGTGACTTATTACGTCGTCCAGAGATGACATATGAGCATATTCATCTTTTAGTACCAAGTGAAGTAGAATTAAGTGATGAAGTTAAAGAACAAGTTGAAATTCAGATTAAGTATGAAGGATATATTGAAAAATCTTTACAGCAAGTAGAGCGTATGAAGAAAATGGAGAATAAAAAAATCCCTGTAGATATTGATTATGATGCGATTTCTAGCATTGCTTCAGAAGCTAGACAGAAATTGAAAGATGTTCGTCCACTTTCAATGGGGCAGGCTTCACGTATTTCTGGCGTAAATCCAGCGGATATTTCCATTTTACTTGTGTATATAGAACAAGGAAAAATTGCACGCGTATCGAACCAATAAATAGTAAGGAGATATTGCTAGATGAACATAGAACAATTTCAATCTATGCTAGAAGAGAAGGGAATCACCCTCTCTTCTAGACAGTTAGAGCAGTTCAAAATCTACTTTGAAACATTAGTAGAGTGGAATGAAAAAATGAACTTAACGGCTATTACAGAAAAAGAAGAAGTATATTTAAAACACTTTTTTGATTCCATTACAGCTGCTTTTTATTATGATTTTTCAAAACCATTCTCAATTTGCGATGTTGGTGCAGGGGCTGGATTCCCAAGTATTCCTTTAAAAATTTGTTTCCCGCATTTAAAAGTAACAATTGTAGATTCGTTGCAAAAACGTATTAATTTCTTAAATCACTTAGCACAAAAGTTAGAATTAAGTGATGTTGCATTTTGTCACGATCGTGCTGAAACGTTTGGGAAAAAAGAAGGTGTACGTGAATCATACGATATTGTAATGGCACGTGCAGTTGCGCGTCTTTCTGTATTAAGTGAGCTATGTTTACCGCTTGTAAAAGTTGGAGGAACATTCATTGCAATGAAAGGTGCAGCAGCAAACGAAGAAATTGAAAATGGCAAGTATGCTTTAGAGGTGCTAGGCGGAGAGTTAAAAGAGATGTCTACGTTCCAATTACCGTTTGAAGAGAGTGAACGTAATATTTTATTAATCGAGAAAAAGCGCAAGACACCAAAGAAATATCCACGCAAACCGGGAACACCCAATAAATTACCTATTGAAAAATAAATCTTATTAGACGTAAGATTAAATTATATAAATGAAAACGTAAATGTTTCATAGGAAACATTTTATGGAGAATAGTCAATAGGCCTAAAAGGTGGTGGAATATGTATGAAAAATACGTTTTCTCGTTTATTTGGCTTTGGAGATAAAGAGAGCGAATTCGAATTACAAGACGAAAGCCATGAAGAGATAGATAAAAAGGTATATGAAGAAATACAAGAAATTCCGATAGTAAATATTACCCCTAACCGTTATCAACCAAGAACAGTTTTTGATGATGCGCGTATTGATGAGCTAGCATTAACAATTCGTACACATGGACTTATTCAGCCGATTGTTGTAAGGCAATATGAGGATGATAAGTACGAGATTATTGCTGGAGAAAGACGTTTTCGCGCGGCAACAAAGTTAGGTTGGGAAAAGGTTCCTGCAATTATAAAGAACTTAAATGATACAGAGACAGCTTCTGTAGCTTTAATTGAAAACTTGCAACGTGAGGAACTAACGGCAATCGAGGAAGCTGTGGCATATCAAAAGCTGATTGAGTTACATAATTTAACACAAGAAGCATTGGCACAACGACTTGGAAAAGGACAATCTACAATCGCAAATAAGTTGCGATTGTTAAAGTTGCCTGAAGAAATAAAAAGTGCATTATTAGAAAAAAGCATTACAGAACGTCATGCCCGCGCTCTCATTCCTTTAAAAAATGAGGAATTACAACTGAAGGTTTTACAGGAAATTGTGGAGAAACAACTAAATGTAAAGCAAACAGAAGAACGAATTGCGAAGTTACTAGAGGAAGCGAAACCGAAGCGTAAGGCAAAGCAAAAAGCAGTAAGTCGAGATACGAGGATTGCTATGAATACAATTAGACAATCTTTACAAATGGTTACTGAAAGTGGTTTGAATGTTAATTCTGAGGAAGAAGAATTTGATGAGTACTATCAAATTACAATTAAAATTCCAAAGAAAAAATAATAATGACGTGCTAGAGACCTTATCCTATTGGAGAGGTCTCTTTTACTATATTTTCTTGTTAAATGAAGAAGGAGTTTAGAAATAAATTTTGAAGTTTAATAAAGGACGTAAAAGAAAAAGTTTTATTTCATGTTACAATAAACGTAATTGTTACTAGAATAAGATAGAAAGGTTGAAAGTAGGTGACATCATGGGAAAAATCATTGCTATTGCTAATCAAAAAGGCGGTGTTGGAAAAACAACAACATCTGTTAATTTAGGGGCTGGATTGGCGCAAGTAGGTAAAAAAGTCCTTCTTGTAGATATTGATGCTCAAGGAAATGCAACGACTGGTGTGGGAATTGAAAAATCTGAATTAGATCAATGTATTTACAACGTTCTTGTGGAAGATGCAGATGTTCAAGGGGTTATACAGAAAACCGCAACTGAAAACTTAGATGTTCTACCCGCTACAATTCAATTAGCTGGTGCTGAAATTGAATTGGTACCGACTATTTCCCGGGAAGTACGTTTGCAAAGAGCATTACAGCCAGTTCGTGATGAATATGACTATATTATTATCGACTGTCCCCCATCTTTAGGGTTATTAACGATTAATGCATTAACAGCAGCAGATTCTGTTATTATTCCTGTACAGTGTGAATATTACGCACTAGAAGGGTTAAGTCAGCTATTAAATACAGTTCGACTTGTACAAAAACATTTAAATAAAAATTTAGCAATTCAAGGTGTATTGTTAACAATGTTGGATGCCCGTACAAATTTAGGGATCCAAGTTATAGATGAAGTGAAAAAGTATTTTAGGGATAAAGTATATCGCTCGATTATTCCGCGTAATGTACGCTTGAGCGAGGCTCCAAGTCATGGGAAACCTATTATGCAGTATGACGCTAAATCAAGAGGAGCAGAAGTATATATAGATTTAGCAGAGGAAGTGATTGCAGGTGGCTAAAGGATTAGGAAGAGGAATTAATGTGTTTTTTCCTGATTTAGATGTGAAAGAAGAGGAAACAATTCAGGAGATTCTTGTAACTGAATTAAGGCCGAATCCATATCAACCGCGTAAACACTTTAATAAAGAGGCGATTCAGGAATTAGCAATTTCGATTAAGGAACACGGTATTCTACAACCATTAATTGCTAGGAAGAGTATTAAAGGATATGAAATTGTTGCAGGTGAAAGACGATTTCGTGCTGCAAAAGAGGCTGGTTTAGAAAAAGTACCTGCGGTTGTAAGACAATTAACTGAACAGCAAATGATGGAATTTGCTTTGTTAGAAAACTTACAACGAGAAGATTTAAATCCTATGGAAGAGGCAATGGCATACCAGATGTTAATGAATGAGCTAAATGTAACGCAAGAACAATTAGCGAAACGTCTTGGTAAAAGCAGACCTTACATTGCAAATTATACTCGGTTATTAAGCCTACCTTCTTTCGTACAAGATATGATTGCAAATGGTCAACTTTCAATGGCTCATGGGAGAACTTTACTTACGATAAAAGATGAAGAACAATTGAAGTCCTTATTGAAACGCATTGAAAAAGAAGGATTAAATGTTCGTCAATTAGAGAAAATCGTTCAAGAGATTAATCAACACGTTTCACGTGAAACAAAAAAAGTGAAAAAAGAGCGGAATATATTTTTCGTAGAACGTGAAACGTTCTTAAGAGAAAAGTTTGGCACAGATGTGAAAATTAAAGAAACGAAAAAAGAAAAAGGTAAAATCGAAATTGAATTTTTCAATAAAGAGGATTTAAATCGTATTTTAGAATTATTAGCGCAGAAAAACTAAAAAGCAAACCATCTTATTATTTATAGATGGTTTGCCTTTTTTAATACAGATAATTTTTGATCTGTTTCTTTTATACTTTGTGCAATTACATCAGCCATTTTCATGACTAAACTTAATCTTGTATTTTGCAGGACGAAAAACTCCATAAAACCGTTTAGATTTACGATGCCATGAATATGTAAATCACCAACTGCAGGTAATTTCTTGTTCATTGCAGCTCCAGGTTTACTAGGCCCCATTCCGGTAGTGATAGAACCGATACTTTGAGATTTTCCTAAACAGGCATCAACAGCAATTATAAATGCAGTAGGATTTTCTTTCTGTATATTCTGAATTTTCTCCTCTAAATTTAGCGCATGTACTGGCTCATCTAGCGTACCGAATACTTGGAAGTTTTGGATGTCTATTTGTTCAAGTTTTGTACCAACTAACGGGCCGAGTGCATCACCTGTAGAGCGATCTGTTCCGATACAAACGAGAATGATTGGTATATTAGTTTTAATAGGAATATGGGTAAGTAAGAAATTACTGATTATCTCAGAGGCTTCTAGATCTTGGTGCATAACGTTTTGAGTTTCTTTCTCAAAAAATGGTAAGCGAAAACTGCCAATGTTCATGAAGCACCCATCCTTTTAATAAATTTTCAATATATGTTATATGGTGAGGAAAATGGAAAGTTATAATTGCGTAATTTTTGCAAAATGTGAATGAAAATGGAAATAATAGTACTAGTATATATATATTCGTTCCATTTTATACCTGGATATCGGGGATAAAATAGGATTAAAATCATAAAATTTTTTCAGCAATTAGGGGACTTCTGATACAATAATAAGGGTAACTAAAAAGAAAATTTAGCTAGAGAGGTAGAGGTACATGGATTTATTAGCGAAGTGGTTTAATTCTATGAAACAGTATTTATTAGATGCTGATCGTTGGGCTCATATTGGAGTTGCGACATTAAAAATATGCATTATTTTAACAATTGGTGCGGTTGTTGTGCGAATTGCAAGAGCGGTTGTACGAAATGCGTTTCGTATGGGAAGTCGTTCTCCAATTCAAATTTCAGAACGTCGTACAGTTACAGTAGCAAAGTTACTTGAAAATATCGTGGCATACGTTGTTATGTTCATTATGTTAATTGCGATTTTAGGTGTGTTTAATATTAATGCATCAGGTTTATTAGCCGGTGCTGGGGTAATTGGTTTAGCTGTCGGATTTGGCGCTCAAAGTTTAGTGAAAGACGTTATTACAGGTTTATTTATTTTGTTAGAAGATCAGTTTTCAGTTGGTGATTATGTTAAAATCGGTCAATTTGAAGGAGTCGTTTTAGAAATTGGACTTCGTACAACGAAAGTAAAGAGTTGGACAGGTGAAATTCATACCTTACCAAACGGAAGTATTATTCAAGTTACTAACTACTCAGTTAGTAATAGTGTAGCGTTTGTTGATATATCTATTTCATATGAGGCTGATATTGCGAAAGCAGAGCAAGTTATTGAAGATTTATTAGTAGAATTACCTTCAAAGTACGAGAAAATGGTAACAACACCTCAATTATTAGGTGTGCAAACATTAGCTGCCTCAGAAGTTATATTACGTGTTATTGCTGAAGTAGAGCCGATGCAACATGCAGTTATTGCAAGGGCACTTCGTAAAGAGATTAAAAATCGTCTTGATTTACATGGAATTGAAATTCCATATCCACGTATGGTTTTATATAATCGTGAAGAATTAGTTAGTGGAAAAGCAATTTAGTATGGAGAGGAGTTTGGAGAGTGGAGCAAAAGGAATATAACTTGTATGATGTTGTGGAAATGAAGAAAGCCCATCCATGTGGCGAGAATCGTTGGAAAATTATTCGTATGGGAATGGATATCCGCATTAAGTGCGAGGGGTGTGACCATTCAGTAATGATTCCTCGAAGAGAGTTTGATCGTAAGGTGAAAAAAATACTTGTGAAGCACGAAGAATAGAGCGAGAGTAACAGTTACAGTAGGTAACTGTTACTTTTTTTCGTTTGGCGGAAACTTGTCATTTTTTTCGTTACTATCTATAATGATGAAAGATTGAGACATAGGAGTGAAAAATATGGGATTAACGGCTGGGATTGTTGGATTACCTAACGTAGGGAAGTCAACTTTATTTAATGCAATTACACAAGCAGGAGCAGAATCTGCAAACTATCCATTCTGTACAATTGATCCAAACGTAGGGATTGTAGAAGTACCAGATGAGCGTTTAAATAAATTAACGGAATTAGTAGAACCGAAAAAAACTGTTCCGACTGTATTTGAGTTTACTGATATTGCGGGTATCGTAAAAGGTGCTAGTAAAGGTGAAGGATTAGGAAATAAATTCTTATCGCACATTCGCCAAGTAGATGCAATTTGCCAAGTTGTTCGTTGTTTTGAAGACGAAAATATTACGCACGTTTCAGGGAAAGTAGATCCGATTGATGATATTGAAACAATCAACTTAGAGCTAATTTTAGCGGATCTAGAATCTGTTGATAAACGTATCGAGCGTGTTGCAAAATTAGCAAGACAAAAAGATAAAGAAGCAGTATACGAGCATGAAATTTTAGTTCGCTTAAAAGAAGCTTTTGAAGAGGGCAAACCGGCTCGTACTGTTGAATTTACAGAAGAGCAAATGAAAATCGTTAAAGGCCTTCATTTACTTACAACGAAAGAAATGCTATACGTAGCAAACGTAAGTGAAGATGATGTTATGGATCCTTCTGAAAACAAATACGTAAAAATGGTAAAAGAATTTGCTGCAAATGAAAATTCTCAAGTAATCGTTGTATGTGCAAAAATCGAAGAAGAAATCGCTGAACTAGACGAGGAAGAGAAAAAAGTATTCCTTGAAGAACTAGGCATTGAAGAATCTGGTTTAGATCAATTAATTCGTGCTGCATACAATTTATTAGGACTTGCTACTTACTTCACGGCTGGCGTTCAAGAAGTACGTGCTTGGACATTTAAACAAGGAATGAAGGCACCACAATGTGCTGGTGTTATTCATACAGACTTTGAACGTGGATTTATTCGTGCAGAAACAGTTTCTTACGATGACTTAATGACAAACGGTTCTATGACAGCTGCAAAAGAGGCTGGAAAAGTACGTTTAGAAGGAAAAGAATATATCGTAAAAGACGGAGATGTTATGCACTTCCGTTTTAACGTTTAATTTAATATTTCCTAGGAAAAATAAAGATATGAGCTTGGCAAATATATTATATGTTTGCCAAGTTTTTTATGTATTGGTGAGTTGATTCATATAACTTACTATGATATAATCTAAACTCGTGAGTAATTACTATAAATTAATTGCTCCTTGCCCATTACGGGCCGTTTAGACCAAAAGGAGGTGAAAGTGTAATGAGAAAGTACGAAATTATGTACATCATTCGTCCTGGCGTTGAAGAAGAAGCTCAAAAAGCTTTAGTTGAACGTTTTGCAGGTGTTTTAACAAACAATGGTGCAGAAATCATTAACACGAAAGAGTGGGGTAAGCGTCGTTTAGCTTACGAAATCAACGACTTACGTGAAGGTTTCTACATGATCTTAAACGTGAAATCTAACGCAGAAGCGATTAACGAATTCGACCGTTTAGCTAAGATCAACGAAGATATCCTTCGTCATATCGTTGTTAAAGAAGAAGAAAAATAATTGATATATAAGGGAGAGTGGTTCGATTGATGAATCGTGTTATCCTCGTTGGTCGTTTAACTAAGGACCCTGACTTACGTTACACGCCCAATGGTGTTGCAGTAGCTACTTTTACGTTAGCTGTGAATCGCGCATTTGCCAATCAACAAGGTGAGCGTGAAGCTGACTTTATTAATTGTGTAATATGGCGTAAACAAGCAGAAAACGTAGCAAATTATTTGAAAAAAGGTAGCTTAGCAGGCGTAGATGGACGTCTTCAAACTCGTAATTACGAGGGACAAGATGGTAAACGTGTATACGTAACAGAAGTTCTTGCGGAAAGCGTGCAATTTTTAGAGCCGCGTAATGGCGGTGGGGAGCAACGTGGTTCATTTAATCAGCAACCATCAGGAGCTGGTTTCGGTAACCAAGGCTCTAACCCATTTGGTCAATCTAGTAATTCAGGTAACCAAGGTAACTCTGGATTTACGAAGAATGACGATCCATTTTCAAATGTAGGTCAACCGATCGACATTTCCGACGACGATTTACCGTTCTAATACAGTAAATTTGTTAGTTTTAACAAAGAATGGAGGGAAATAGACATGGCAGGACGCAAAGGTGGACGTGCGAAACGTCGTAAGGTGTGTTTCTTCACAGCTAACGGCATCACTCGCATTGACTATAAAGATGTTGATTTATTAAAACGTTTCGTTTCTGAGCGTGGTAAAATTTTACCTCGTCGTGTAACAGGAACAAGCGCAAAATACCAACGCAAACTTACAGTTGCAATTAAACGTGCTCGTCAAATGGCACTTTTACCATATGTTGGTGAATAATAGCGTATGAAATGCACAGTAGAGTCGGACTCTACTGTGCATTTTGCTATGCTTTTCTTTTTTGAAAGAGAGGTTAAAATGTGAAACAAACAAAGTTTATTACAGAAGGTGCAGCATTATTAGCTATATATGCAATTTTATTGCTTATATCTATGTATGTTCCGATTTTGGGTACAGTTGTAACTTTTGCGTTGCCGTTACCATTTATACTATTAATAATAAGACATAAACTATCTAATGTGCTCTTGGTTTTTGTAGCGGCACTTTTTGTTACTATTATTGTGAGTCAACCGCTGAATTTAGTGAAGACAATTATGTTTGGATTGATAGGCATTGTTTTAGGATATATGTATAAAACAAGAAAAAAGCCAGTGGAAATCTTAATAGCGGGGACGCTTGCATACTTAATTGGTTTTGTACTTATTTATGTTGCAAGTATAAAGTTTTTCAACATAGATATAATGAAGCAAATGCAAAGTATGTTTAGTGAAAGTATGGCGAAAAGTGAAAAGATAGTAAGTGCTACTGGTATGCCGATTAGTAAGGAACAAAAAGAGTTACTTGCACAAATGAATGATATATTACAATCGTTACTTCCGAGTATACTTGTGCTAGTTTCAGTATGTTTTTCTTGGATTACAGTGATAATATCAGGTAGTGTTTTGAAAAAGTTAAAATATGAAGTTATATCTTGGCCTAAATTTAAAGATATACAATTACCAAAGAGTATCATTTGGTATTACGTTATATTTATTTTATTAGCAACTTTTATAAAAGTAGAACCAACATCATATTTACATATGGTATTTTCTAACCTAAATGTAATATTTGCACTATTGCTTGTACTGCAAGGCCTAACATTTATCTCCTTTTTAGCGTATAGAAAAGGTTTTACTAAAGGGGTTCCTATTATTAGTTTTATTGCATGCATGTTTATTCCGATGCTGTTTCCTCTTGTGACAATCTTAGGTATAATTGACTTAGGGATTTCATTGCGTTCTAAAATAGGTGGATAAAATAATATTCCTTATACTATTTTAATCTGTTTAACTAACTGGAAGGTGAGTTAGTTTTACTTTATAGGAGTTGTATACATGCCTGAATTTGATAAGAAACAGTGGTTTTTATATCCTGTTTATGTATTGGCATTTTTTGTGTTTGTGCTCATTTCAATTCTCTGTTATTTTCATTTAATTATGGGAATAGCTGCTTTTGTCATTTTTTGTATTGTATTCTTTATCGTTATACGATTTGAACTTAATTTTCAAAGGAATTTCGAAAAGCATACGACAGATATGATTACAAGAGTAAAGAAAGTAAGTAATGAAGCATTTAACCAAATGCCGATTGGTATTTTGTTATACAATAAGGATTATGGGATTGATTGGGCAAATCCTTATTTATCTTCATGTCTGGGACAGCATGCATTAGCTGGATGGCACCTTTACGATGTATCAGAAACATTACTTCTTTTCATTAAAGGAGAAACTTCTGATGATATAGTCTCTTTAAATAATCGAAAGTTTCGCGTTTTTGTAAGGAAAGAAGAAAAGTTAATTTATTTCTTTGATGTAACGGAACAAACAGAAATCGAAAAGATGTACGAGGATCAAAGGACTGTTTTAGCTGTCATCTATTTGGATAATTATGATGAAGTTACACAAGGATTAGATGATCAACTACGTACGAATATAACAAGTCTTGTGACATCACGACTAAATGAATGGGCACTTAAGTATGGTGCATATTTAAAACGTGCATCTTCAGAAAGATTCTTCGTTGTGCTAAATGAAAGTATTCTGACGCAGATGGAGAAAGGGAAATTTAGTATTTTAGATCAGGTGCGTGAAGAAACATCTAAAAGGAATATACCACTTACATTAAGTGTCGGTGTTGGATCAGGTGATTTACCTTTATCAGAGCTTGGAGCAATGGCTCAATCTGGTTTAGACCTTGCGCTTGGGCGTGGGGGAGACCAAGTAGCTATTAAACAAGCGACAGGTAAAGTTAAGTTCTATGGAGGTAAGACAAATCCGGTTGAAAAACGTACCCGTGTACGCGCTAGGGTCATTTCGCATGCGTTAAAGGATTTAGTATTAGAAAGTAGTAATGTCATTATTATGGGGCATAGGGCTCCCGATATGGACGCAATTGGTGCTGCGATTGGTATTTTAAAAGTTGCTCAATTAAATGAGCGTAAAGGATATATTGTGTTAGATGAAAATGATTCCGATAAAGGAATTAAGCGCTTGATGGACAAAGTGAAACAAAATGAGGAGTTATGGTCTCATTTTATTACTCCAGAGCAAGCGATGGAATTTGCAAATGATGAGTCGTTACTTGTTGTTGTCGATACGCATAAACCTTCTATGGTGATGGAGCAAAAACTGTTACATAAAATTGAAAATGTAGTAGTTATTGATCATCATCGCCGTGGAGAAGATTTTATTGAAGACCCATTGCTAGTTTATATGGAACCATATGCTTCTTCAACGGCAGAATTGGTTACAGAATTACTTGAGTATCAACCTAAAAATTTAAAGATGACAATGTTAGAAGCGACGGCATTGTTAGCGGGTATTATTGTCGACACGAAAAGTTTCACGTTCCGGACAGGGGCTCGTACATTTGATGCTGCTTCTTATCTGCGCTCACATGGTGCAGATACTGTACTTGTACAAGAACTTTTAAAGGAAGATATGGATCAGTATTTACGGGTTGCAAAAGCTATAAAAAATGCGTACATTTATAAAAATGGAATTGCGATTGCTAAAGTTGGTAGTGATGATTACTACGATCAAGTGCTTATTGCGCAATCAGCAGACACGTTATTAACGATGACAGGGATTATTGCATCATTTGTTGTTGCAAAACGTGGCGAGAATCTCATTGGAATTAGCAGCAGATCTTTAGGTGAAGTGAATGTGCAGCTAATTATGGAAAACTTAGGCGGTGGCGGGCATTTGACGAATGCAGCCACACAAATGAAAAATGTTACAGTAGATGAAGCTGAGGAGAAGCTTCGATTTGTTATTGATGACTATTTACAGGGAGGCACACAATCATGAAAGTAATTTTTCTAAAAGACGTAAAAGGTAAAGGTAAAAAAGGAGAAGTAAAAAACGTACCGGATGGCTATGCAAATAACTTCTTACTAAAACAAGGATTAGCTGCTGAAGCAACAAATAGCAGTATGAAAACTTTAGAAGCTCAAAAGCGTAAAGAAGAAAAAGATGCAGCAGCAGAGCTTGAAAATGCAAAAGAGTTAAAAGAGACTTTAGAGAAATTAACTGTAGAATTAAAGGCGAAATCTGGAGAAGGTGGCCGTTTATTTGGTTCTATCACAAGTAAACAAATCGTGGATGCAATGCAAAAATCACACAAAATTAAGCTTGATAAACGTAAATTTGAAATGGACGATGCAATCCGCGCGTTAGGTTATACAAACGTTACTGTGAAATTGCATCCACAAGTAACAGCAACAGTAAAAGTTCATGTTAGTGAACAATAAAAATAAATTAAGCAAGGAGGATTGCGTATGAGTGATGTACTTGCTGATCGTACCCCTCCGCATAATATAGAGGCTGAGCAGGCGGTTTTAGGGGCCATATTGATTGATCAAGATGCGTTAACTTCAGCATCAGAGTTATTGGTACCTGATTCGTTCTATCGAACGAAACATCAAAAGATTTTTGAAGTCATGCTTGGGTTATCTGATAAGGGAGAGCCGATCGACTTAGTAATGATGACATCAGCAATGGCTGATCAAGGATTACTAGAAGAAGTTGGCGGGGTTTCTTACTTAGCAGAGTTAGCAGAAGTTGTGCCAACTGCAGCTAACGTAGAATATTACGCACGCATCATCGCTGAAAAGGCGCTTTTACGTCGTTTAATTCGTACGGCAACTCATATTGTATCGGATGGATACGAGAGAGAAGATGATGTAGATGGTCTTTTAAATGAGGCTGAGAAAAAAATATTAGAAGTATCCCATCAAACGAATGCAAAAGCATTCCAAAACATTAAAGATGTTCTTGTAGATGCTTATGACAAAATTGAACTTTTGCATAATCAAAAGGGTGAAGTTACTGGGATACCAACTGGGTTTACTGAATTAGATAAGATGACAGCAGGTTTCCAACGAAATGATTTAATTATCGTGGCAGCACGTCCATCAGTAGGGAAAACGGCATTTTCATTAAATATCGCACAAAACGTAGCGACGAAAACGGATGAAAATGTAGCGATTTTTAGTTTGGAGATGGGTGCCGACCAGCTTGTTATGCGTATGCTTTGTGCAGAAGGGAATATTGATGCACAAAGACTTCGTACTGGTTCATTAACTTCTGATGATTGGGCAAAGTTAACAATGGCAATGGGGAGTCTCTCGAATGCTGGTATATATATTGATGATACGCCAGGTATTAAAGTAAATGAGATTCGAGCAAAATGTCGTAGATTAAAGCAAGAACAAGGTCTTGGTATGATTTTGATTGACTATTTGCAGCTTATTCAAGGAAGTGGGAAATCAGGAGAAAACCGTCAGCAGGAAGTATCAGAGATTTCTCGTACCTTAAAAGGGATCGCACGTGAATTGCAAGTGCCTGTTATTGCTTTATCACAGTTATCTCGTGGTGTAGAATCTCGTCAAGATAAACGCCCGATGATGTCTGATATTCGTGAATCTGGAAGTATTGAGCAGGATGCCGATATTGTAGCTTTCCTATATCGTGAAGACTACTATGATCGAGAAACGGAAAACAAAAATACAATTGAAATTATTATTGCAAAACAGCGTAACGGTCCAGTAGGTTCAGTGGAACTTGCATTCGTCAAAGAGTTCAATAAGTTCGTTAACTTAGAACGTCGTTTTGAGGATGGACATGCTCCACCGGCATAAAGGCAGTATAAAAAAGAAACACATTTCTTATAATAAGATGTGTTTCTTTTTTTTTATAAGAAAGATAAGGCTTTCATAAGTTAAATATATAATTCTTACGAACGAAAAAGTTTTTTTGTGAAAAAATGTTCGCTTTTCGGTTGACTTCTTTTTCGGTTTTGGTACAATTATATTGTTTGAATAGATCGTTTGAAAATTGCGGAGGTGCTTTAATAATGTCTTCAGTAGTAGTTGTAGGAACACAATGGGGCGACGAAGGAAAAGGTAAAATCACTGATTTTCTTTCTGAGCATGCGGAAGTAGTTGCAAGATATCAAGGTGGAAATAACGCGGGACATACAATTGTTTTCGGCGGAGTTAAATATAAATTACACTTAATTCCATCTGGTATTTTCTATAAAGAGAAAATTTGTGTAATCGGAAACGGATTAGTAGTAGATCCAAAAGCATTACTTGAAGAGTTAAAATACTTACACGATCGTGGTGTAAGTACTGATAATTTACGTGTAAGTAACCGTGCACACGTTATTTTACCTTACCACTTAAAACAAGATGAGTTAGAAGAAGCAAGTAAAGGTGATAACAAAATCGGTACAACGAAAAAAGGTATCGGTCCTGCATATATGGATAAAGCTGCTCGCATTGGTATTCGTATGGCTGATCTTTTAGACCGTGAAGCATTTAAAGAGAAGCTTGAGCGCAATTTAGTAGAAAAAAATCGTTTATTTGAAAAAATGTATGATACAGAAGGTTTCACTGTAGAAGAAATTTTCGAAGAGTACTTCGAGTACGGGCAACAAATCGCGCAATATGTATGTGATACGTCTGTTGTATTAAATGATGCATTAGATAATAATCACCGTGTATTATTTGAAGGTGCACAAGGTGTTATGCTTGATATTGACCATGGTACGTACCCATTCGTTACATCTTCTAACCCAATTGCTGGTGGTGTAACAGTTGGAACTGGAGTTGGTCCTGCGAAAGTTACTCGCGTTGTAGGTGTATGTAAAGCATATACAAGCCGCGTTGGTGATGGTCCATTCCCTACTGAGCTTCATGATGAAATTGGTCATCAAATTCGTGAAGTTGGTCGCGAGTATGGAACGACAACTGGTCGTCCACGCCGCGTAGGTTGGTTCGATAGCGTTGTTGTAAGACATGCACGTCGTGTTAGTGGTTTAACGGATCTATCATTAAATTCTATCGACGTTTTAACAGGTATTCCAACTCTTAAAATTTGTGTTGCTTACAAATACAATGGCGAAGTTATTGATGAAGTTCCAGCTAACTTAAACATTTTAGCAAAATGTGAGCCTGTATATGAAGAGCTTCCAGGTTGGGAAGAAGATATTACTGGTGTAAAATCATTAGATGAACTTCCTGAAAATGCACGAAAATACGTAGAACGTGTTTCTGAGTTAACAGGAATTCAAATATCTATGTTCTCAGTTGGACCAGATCGTAACCAAACAAATATTGTTCGTAACGTATACGAAGCTTAATTAATATTTTTTAGAAAAAACTCATGTCCGCATGAGTTTTTTCTTATTCTTTTATAAAAAACGAAAAAAAGTATTGCAATAAATACAGAATACATGTTATGATACATCTTGTCGTCACGAAAATATGACGTTGGTGAGTATGAGCCATTAGCTCAGTTGGTAGAGCATCTGACTTTTAATCAGAGGGTCGAAGGTTCGAGTCCTTCATGGCTCACCATTTTATTTTTCGTGGCCCGTTGGTCAAGTGGTTAAGACACCGCCCTTTCACGGCGGTAACACGGGTTCGAATCCCGTACGGGTCATGTTTTTTTTTGCTTATTTTTGGTCCCGTGGTGTAGTGGTTAACATGCCTGCCTGTCACGCAGGAGATCGCCGGTTCGACCCCGGTCGGGACCGCCACTTTTGTTTATACCACCATTAGTGGTTTTATATATAGTTTTGGCTCGGTAGCTCAGTCGGTAGAGCAGAGGACTGAAAATCCTCGTGTCGCGGTTCGATTCCGTCCCGAGCCACTCTCAGGATATTAAGTGGGCCCACTTAATATCCTTTTTATTTATGTAATTTTACAAAACTGAGTAGTTATTTTAAAATAGAACGAGGAGCCTCTAGCAGTTGAAGCTAGAGGTTTTTCTATAGATCGTATAGGATGCCGTGTAAAAGTGGATCATACATGAGTCTATGAGAATAGAGGAGAAAATACTTAAACAAAGGATGCGGTCATATAGGACATACTATGTAAACATCAATATGTTTAGGGATTATTGACCATATTTTTATAAGGAGGAAATAGACGATGATGGGAAAGAAAATTTTAGTAGTTGATGATGAAAAGCCGATTGCAGATATTTTGAAGTTTAACCTAGAAAAAGAAGGTTTTGAAATAGTAATGGCGCATGATGGTGATGAAGCAATTGAAAAGGCTAATGAAGAACAACCAGATATGGTTTTATTAGATATTATGCTACCAGGTAAAGATGGCTTAGAGGTTTGCCGTGAAATACGTAAAAGTTCAGAAATGCCGATTATTATGCTTACAGCAAAGGACTCTGAGATTGATAAAGTATTAGGGCTTGAGCTTGGGGCAGATGATTATGTAACGAAGCCATTTAGTACGAGGGAATTACTTGCTCGTGTGAAGGCGAATTTACGCCGTCATCAACAAGGTGGTGCTGCAGAAAAAGAGGAAAATACAGAAATGGTTATTGGACCAATTGTAATTAATCCAAATGCATATAGTGTAACGAAGCGAGAGGAAAACATCGAGCTTACGCACCGTGAATTTGAGTTGCTACATTATTTAGCGAAACATTTGGGACAAGTTATGACACGCGAACATTTATTACAAACAGTTTGGGGTTATGACTATTTTGGAGATGTGCGCACAGTAGACGTAACAGTACGTCGTTTGCGTGAAAAAATTGAAGATAATCCAAGCCATCCTACTTTAATTGTAACTAGACGTGGAGTAGGGTATTACTTGCGTGACCCAGAGCAGGAATAGTATATGAAGAAAGTTGGTTTTTTTCAATCTATTCATTTAAAATTTGTGCTTATATATATGCTATTAATATTAATAGCGATGCAAGTTATTGGAGTGTATTTCGTAAGGGAATTAGAGAAGAGCCTAGTACAAGGTTTTAGGGATTCTTTAACGCAGCAAACAAACTTATTATCATATAATTTGAAGCAAGAGTTTAAAAAAAGTTATACAAAAGCAGAAACAGAGTCAACAGATGAAACGATTAAAACTTCAATTCGAAAATTTGCCTCTGATCAGAAGAAAGTTATACAAGAGGTAAGCGTATTTGATTCGCATAGAAAGTTACTGGCTATTTCAGATGAATCAAAGCAGAATAAGGTGAATCGAACATCAACTGATATAGCTGTTCAGCGAGTGTTAGTACAAAAAAAGCCGGAAGTGAAAATTGAGAAGGATGGTAGTACAGGTCATCGTGTTCAAGTTATGCTTACTCCGATTCTAGATGATAACGGTAAGGATGCGCTTGGTGTTATTTACATTGTGGCATCTATGGAAGATGTATATAAACAAATGAAGGATATAAACCAAATTTTTGCTACTGGAACAGTAATTGCTTTATTAGTAACGGCCGTACTTGGAATTTTATTGGCTCAAACAATTACAAGACCAATTTCAGATATGCGGAGACAAGCAATCGAAATGGCAAAAGGAAATTATTCGAGAAAAGTAAAAGTGCATAGCCATGATGAAATTGGACAACTGGCATTATCCTTCAATAATTTATCAAAAAAATTACAACAAGCTCGTTCTTCTACGGAAAGTGAAAGGCGTAAATTATCATCTGTTTTATCACATATGACAGATGGAGTAATTGCTACTGACCGAAAAGGGGATATTATTTTACTAAATGACCCTGCGGAAAAGATGTTAAATGTTTCTCGTGAAACAGCGCTCGATCAATCTGTTTTAGAGGTATTAGGGATACAGGAAGAATTTACGCTCGATCATTTATATGAAGAGCCAGATTCTGTTTTATTAGATTTTAGTACGAGAAACGAACCATATATTTTACGTGCTAGCTTCTCTGTTATTCAAAAAGAAACAGGGAAGGCAAATGGCTTAATTGCTGTACTATATGATGTAACAGAGCAGGAGCGTATAGAACGGGAACGCCGTGAGTTTGTGGCGAATGTCTCTCATGAATTAAGGACGCCATTAACGACGATGCGCAGTTATTTAGAGGCACTTACAGATGGAGCGTGGCAGGATCCGAATATTGCACCACAATTTTTAACGGTTACACAAGAAGAAACAGAAAGAATGATTAGACTTGTAAATGCGTTGTTACAGCTATCTAAACTTGATAGTACAGAGCACCGTTTAATGAAAGAATGGGTCGACTTTACTGATTTCTTTAATAATGTTATTGATCGCTTTGAAATGTCTAAAGAGCAAAATGTAAGTTTCAAACGATCTTTCTCTAAAAAATCTAGGTTTATTGATATGGATACTGACAAAATTACTCAAGTGCTGTATAACATTATTTCTAACGCATTAAAGTATTCACCAGAAGGTGGAACAGTAACATATCGTTTACGTGATCGCGGTGATTTATTAGAAATTAGCGTAAGTGACCAAGGAATGGGTATTCCAAAAGAAAACGTTGATAAAATCTTTGAACGTTTTTATCGCGTAGATAAAGCTCGTTCAAGACAAATGGGTGGTACGGGACTTGGATTAGCAATTGCAAAAGAAATGATTGAGGCACATGGTGGCTCTATTTGGGCGAAGAGTGAAGAAGGAAAAGGGACAACTATTTATTTCACGTTACCAATGGCAGCAGATGAAGAGGACGATTGGGAATGAGTATGGAAAACTTTAAAACAATAGTTTTAATTAACCTAGTTGTAATTAGCCTATTTCTTACTTTTAACCTATGGACGTATGTGCCAGATTCTACATCCATGCAAAACGCGAAATTTGTACAGGGGAATGAAGGAATGAACCAAACTAAAATTTCCGATGTTGTCCGTCCTACTTCTATCATCGTGCATAAAGATAAAAATCATTATGGGAGCAGAAGAGAGGCAGATATAGAATCAATCTATAAGCCTCTGGAAGTAGGGGAACTACATGATTTTAGAGAGATATCAATCACTAAGGGTGATTTCCTTTCATATGTGCATGGTGAAGGGAAAGTTGAACTGGTTTTCCCTACCGACATCCCATTTGATGCAGTTAAATCCATGTTTAACATGAAAGAGAAGAGTACAGATAAGCCTAAACACTTTAATCGTATTCTCCTCGATCCTTCTCGAAGTAAGGATCAAGAAATTAAAATTAACTTTGTTTCTGATGGTGATAACTTTAAAATATATGAGGCAAAACTAAGTGGTGTGTATTTAAAAGATATTGTAAATGCCCAAAATCAATTTATAGTATCAGCAAAGCCTTATTTTGATTATCAACTCAATGATATGAAAAAGTTATTTTTACCAGATGGAACGACAGAGTTAAACAATATAACATATATTTCATCTAATTTAGCAGTTGATACGTTTAAGAATGCTCTGTTTAGTGATCCTCGTTATTTAAGTCCGATTACCGAGATGTCGAAAGAAACATTTACAGATGGTATTAGATCCATGGAAATTGAAAACGATCGTCACATGCTAAAGTATAAAAACTCTTCTGTCTTAACTGAGAAAACGATAGATAATTTAATGCTTTTACAAAAAAGCTTTGAATTCGTAAGTGGTCACAGTGGGAGTTTGGATTCATATCGTTTGGACTATATGAATAAAGGAGAGACAGTATTTCGTTTAAATGAAGATGGATATTCAGTATTCAATGAAGATGGATTAGCTGAATTGAGACAAATATGGGGATCAGAAGAAGTAATGGAATATGAAAGACCGCTGCTGTCTTTAAATACTAAAGGTATAGAACAGAAGGTTACTCTTCCGTCAGGGCATGTTGTAATAGCATCCCTAGAAAATAATCCAGAGATAAAGAAACAAGTAATTAAGGATATTGGCATTGGATACAAGTTATCACTAGATGGGCAAGTAGTTCGACTACAACCAATTTGGTATGTAAAGCTTGTTGAAGGTGAAACAGGTAAACAGAAAATCTATGAGTGGAGTGAGGGAGGACTAAATGGATTGGGATCGGATTAAAACCATATTTATTGTGACCTTTTTTGTTTTGGACCTCTTTCTCATTTTTCAATTCATTCAAAAGCAAGATAGTAATCAATTGGAGCTTATTGCAGAAACAAAGATAGATCAAGAATTAAAAGCAAACAAAATTACTATGGGGAATATCCCTAAAGAACCGAAAAAAGAGTCGTTTATTAGAGCGGAAAATAAAGCCTTTAAAGAAGAAGATATACAGTCTTTGAAAAATCAAACGGTGCATATACAAAATATGTATAAGATAGAAAGTAAGCTAAAAGAGCCTTTTTTAAATACGAAATCATTATCAAAAGATAAGTATAATGAATTTTTGAAGAACTATGTATTAGATGGACAAAAGTATGAATTTGGAGCGGTGAAAGACTCTAAAATTTATTTCTTTCAAAAATATAAAGATAAGCCTATTTTCTATAATAATCAGGCGATGATTGTTGTGGAATTAAATGAAAAAAATGAACTTGTTTCATATACGCAGACAATGCTAACTGATTTAAAAGAAATGGGCGAAGGTGAAAAAACGAAAGACCAAGAAATTATTACGGCTCAAACAGCTTTAGAAAATTTGTATTTAAAAAATAAAATTCATGGAAATACGCATGTTAAAGAAGCACAAATTGGTTATGCCACTCTTACCGCATCTACTTCTAATAACCAAGTACTTGCTCCAACGTGGAATTTAAAAACGGAGCAGAAGCAGGACTTCTTTGTGAATGCAATTGAAGGACAAGTTATGGAATTAGGGGAAAAGGAAAATCAAGTGGTGGAAGAACATACTGGAGTGAGAAAGAATGGGGTTGCATTTTAGCGTACTTGCAAGTGGAAGTACAGGAAATATGCTATACGTAGGAACCGATGAAAAAAAATTACTAGTCGACGCAGGTTTAAGTGGTAAGGCAACAGAGGCTTTATTTAAACAGGCAGAACTGAATATAAATGATGTATCAGGTATTCTTGTAACGCATGAGCATAGTGATCATATTAAAGGATTAGGTGTATTGGCACGTAAATATGATCTACCTGTTTATGCGAATGAGAAAACATGGAATGCAATGGAACATTTAATAGGAAATATCCCAACTGAGCAAAAGTTCATTTTCTCAGTTGGGGATGTGAAAACATTTGGTGATATTGAAGTCGAGTCATTTGGAGTTTCTCATGATGCAGCAGAACCGATGTTTTATGCTTTCCATAACAATAATAGAAAATTAGCACTTATTACAGATACGGGATACGTAAGCGACCGTATGAAGGGCGTTATTAAGGGAGCTAATGCTTTCGTATTTGAAAGTAATCATGACGTAGAAATGCTTCGTATGGGACGTTATCCATGGAGCATTAAACGACGTATTTTAAGTGACGTTGGGCATGTTTGTAATGAGGATGCTGCATTAGCGATGGCAGATGTAATTACAGATGAGACAAAGCATATTTATTTAGCCCATTTAAGCTTAGATAATAACATGAAAGAACTAGCGCGTATGTCAGTATCACAAGTATTAGAGGAAAAAGGATTTGGAGTGGGTGAATCCTTTGAAATTCACGATACAGATCCAAAAATGCCTACAAAAATTCAATACGTATAATTCTTCATTTTAGTAAACAATAAAGGTGAATATAGTTGTTTTCAGGAAGATAGGTGAACAAATATGTCCTTTATTGATGAAGAAAATTATCGTATGAAACGTGCAGGAAAAAAGAAGCACAAAGGTATAGTTCTTTCTAGTATAGCGGGAACAATTGTAGGAGCTTCTTTATTTGCGTTTGGAGCGCCTTTATTTTCAAATTCTGCTGATACGCTTCCGCAAGCTGAAGCAAGCGGAAGTAATATGGCGGAAGCTCAAGGGATTAAACAGATTAGCTTTGTAGATGCTGTTGATCGTGCATCTGAAGCTGTTGTGGGTGTTATTAACATTCAACGAGATAACTTTTCAGAGGCAGATTCAGAGGCCGGTACAGGATCAGGAGTAATTTATAAAAAGACAGATGGTCAAGCTTATATTGTAACGAATAATCATGTTGTAGCTGGAGCGAATCGTATTGAAGTAAGTCTAAGTGACGGTAAGAAGGTTCCTGGAAAAGTATTAGGAACCGATGTAGTCACAGACTTAGCAGTATTAGAAATAGATGCAAAGCATGTGAAAAAAATAATTGAAATTGGCGATTCTAATACTGTTCGTAGAGGAGAGCCAGTCATTGCGATTGGAAACCCACTTGGGCTGCAATTTTCTGGAACAGTTACACAAGGTATTATTTCAGCTAATGAACGTATTGTCCCTGTAGATTTAGATCAAGATGGACATTATGATTGGCAAGTAGAAGTGTTACAAACAGACGCAGCGATTAATCCGGGTAATAGTGGCGGTGCACTTGTAAATGCAGCAGGACAATTAATTGGTATTAATTCAATGAAAATTGCTGCAAAAGAAGTAGAAGGAATTGGCCTTGCTATTCCGGTGAATAGAGCTGTTCCGATTATGAATGAACTTGAGAAGTATGGAAAAGTAAGAAGACCGTATGTTGGGATTGAACTTAGGTCATTAAATGAAATTCCAAACTATTATTGGTCAAAAACATTACATTTACCAGGTACTGTAACAGAGGGAGTTTGTATTTTGGATGTGAAAAGTCCTTCGCCAGGTGCGGATGCTGGTTTAAGAGAACATGATGTTATTGTGGCGGTAGATGGAAAACCGATTCGCGATATTATTGGATTCCGTACGGCCTTATATGATAAGGAAATTAATGATAAAATGACTCTTACGTTTTATCGTGGTACAAAAAGAGTAACAACAACAGTAAAATTAGGCATTCAAAAGTATTAAAAACAGGAGGGCCTACCTCCTGTTTTCTATTGTAGAAAAGTGAGGCGAAGAAAATGAATTTACCTTGTTGTTTAGAACATGTTGAATTAGCGTTAGATATTATTGTGGATGAGTGTGAAGTTGCGCCAGTTATCAACAATGTGGATAACTCAGAAAAAGAGAAAAAAACATGTGAATTTTGTCAAAACGAGGCGACATATGTTGTATCGAACGCATATTCTCACACAATATGTAGGTAGTATTTGTGGATATGTGGATAAGTTTTGTGGATAACATGTTTGTAAGGTGGAGGATGCGTGTGAATATCTCGATTATTTCAATTGGGAAATTAAAAGAAAAATATTTGAAACAAGGTATAGCAGAATACTTAAAACGATTATCTGCATACGCAAAAGTAGAAGTAATTGAATTGCCTGATGAAAAGGCGCCAGAAAATTTAAGTGAAGCAGAAATGTTAATTGTAAAAGAAAAAGAAGGTATACGTATACTGGATAAAATTTCTGATGACACGCATGTGATTGCATTAGCTATAGAAGGAAAGCAAAAGTCATCAGAAGAATTTGCGGTAAGTCTAGATCGCCTTGCTACATACGGAAAGAGTAAAGTCGCATTTGTAATTGGTGGATCACTTGGACTAAGCTCAGAAGTGATGAAGCGTTCAAATGAATCACTTTCTTTTTCAAAGATGACATTGCCACACCAATTAATGCGATTAGTGTTGCTTGAGCAAGTGTATAGAGCGTTTCGGATTAATCGTGGGGAACCGTATCATAAGTAATGTATTTATGTAAAACACTGATATTATCATATTTATTTTATTATGCCTATAACTGGAGGCTATGTGAATGGTAAGTGATCAGACGAGATATTCTAGGCTCGCAAATATAACAAAAATAATAAATACAAAATTAGAACTACGTGAAGTATTGCAGCGTGTGACAATGGCAATATCAGAGGAAATTGTTAGGTGCGATGCTGTTGGAATTTATTTACCCCAGGAAGATGGAACATTTAGAGGGTTTGCAGGAAAACCAGAGACTATAAACGGCGTAACGCTTGATACTCAAGTAATTGATCCTGAAATAGACTTACTGGCAAAAGAAGTTATTAAAACGAAAAAAACCATCTATATTCCTGATACCTCAAAGGATCATCGACCGGATCCGAGACCGGTTGATGCATTCAAAATTAAGTCCTTATTAGCTCTGCCTATCTCATTTGGGCAAGAGTTATTTGGTCTGGTTTTTTTATTTGATTATGGAATTCCGATGAACTTAACAGATTCAGAAATTCAAAGTGTTGAAGCTTATGTAAATATGGCTGCGGTTGCAATTCAAAACGCAAATAATTTAAAACAAAAGGAAAGCCTTATTGCTGAGAAGCAGCTATTATTAAATGTTACACGTGATTTATCAATGTGTTCCTCGATACAGGAGAGCTTTGATAAATGCTTTTTTTACTTAGAACAGATTTTAGAAAGTAAAAATATGACTGCCCATCTTCTAGATCCCCTAGAAAAAACAACAATCAAAACAACGAAATTAAGTAAGGGCTGTGATTGGACAGAAGCGGATTGGACAGAGCAAAGCTATGAAGCCAAGATCCAAGAGGTTATTCAAACAAAAAATATAGATAGTAAGGGTCTATTGATGATTCCATTGGTTTCAATGGGAGAAGTATTAGGGGTAATCGTCGTTGGCAAAGAAGGAAAAGTTCACAATTATGATCATTCTCAACTTCAACTAGCAAAATCTATCGTTGATGCCACAGCCCCTACGTTTTCGAATTTGTTATATATGGATCAACTAGAAAGCATAGTGGAAGAGCGAACGAGAGAGCTAGCTGCTGCTAATGAAAAAGTTACAAGTGTGATTGAATGTATTACGGATGGATTTTTTATTTTAAATAATAAATGAGAATTTACGTACGTAAATAAGCACCAATATTTTCCGCAAAGAAAAACAGCAAAAGATGTATTAGGAAAGAATATATGGGATGTTTTCCCGAGTGAAATCGACACAATTATGTATGAGGAATTTCATCGTGCGATGTCAGAGCGAACTACAGTTCATTTCGAATTTCTTTCTACTGCAGATGAATATTGGCACGAAGTTATTGCATACCCATATGATGATGGTATTTGTTGTATTTTTAAAAACATAACGGAAAAAAAGAAATATGAACAGGAATTGAAAAGATTGTCCAACATAGATTTAATAGGGCAAATGGCAGCAGGTATCAGCCATGAAATTAGAAATCCAATGACAACAGTACTAGTATTTTTACAGTTATTAAAAGAAGAGAATATCTATGAGAAACATAATAAGTACTTTCATTTAATGATTGAAGAACTTAACCGTGCCAATTCTATTATTACTGAATTTCTCTCAATGGGTAATACAAGGAAATTAGATTTGCAGATGTTAGATTTAAATTCAATTATCCGCGATATTATTCCTTTAATAAAGGTTGATACGCATAATCAAAATAAATATATTCAAGTCGATACAAATGACATTCCGGAATTACTTTTAAATCGTAATGAGATAAGGCAATTATTAATGAATCTATATCGTAATGGTTTAGAAGCGATGAGTACAGGGAAAGTTCTAACCATTAGCACTTACAAAGAAGGTCAAAATTGTGTGGTGCTTGCAGTGCGGGATCAAGGAAAAGGTATCAGGCCTGAAGTATTAGAGAAATTGGGTACGCCATTTTACACGACCAAAGAGAATGGAACTGGATTGGGGTTAGGTATATGTTATGCCATTGCTGCTCGCCATAATGCAAAAGTAGAAATTCAAACAGGATCGGAAGGCACTACTTTTTTTGTTAAATTTGATTATAAAAATAATAAAAAATAAGCTTATTTAGAATAGTTATGATGAACCGTATCATAAATAAATTTATTCTTTGCATATAAAAGGATAAAAAGACCATTGGACAAAAATTACCGATGGTCTTTTAAATATTATTAGATGGTATGTAGATTTCCTAAAATAAGTATGTTTCTATTTCCATAAAAATATGCTGTAATATGAAGAGGAAAAAGTATAAGTAGTTAGAGAAGTGAGGAATTAAAGGTGAAGAAGTTTAAGAAGTTTTACTTGGAGATTACGAGTGTATGTAATCTTGCGTGTAGCTTTTGTCCGCCGACGGAAAGGCAGAAGCAATTCATTTCTGTGGAGGATTTTGCTAAAAGATTAGACCAAATTAAACCTCACACAGACTACATTTATTTGCACGTGAAGGGTGAGCCGTTGCTCCACCCGAAAATAGATCAACTATTAGACTTAAGTCATGAAAAAGGGTTTAAAGTTAATATTACAACGAACGGAACGTTAATTAATAAGAGAAGACATAGGCTGTTAAATAAACCTGCGTTAAGACAAATGAATTTTTCACTGCATAGTTTTGATGGACATCCAGGTTCGCAAGATAAAGAGGGCTATGTAAGGAGTATACTTTCCTTCATTAGGGAAGCGACAAGTCAATCAGATTTAATTGTATCGTTAAGGTTATGGAATTTAACTCAGGATAATAAAACAAATGCTGAAATCCAGAAAAATAGAGAGTTATTATCTATAATTGAAAATGAATTTGATCTATCTTATCAAATTGAAGAGAAGCTTACACCAGGAAAAGGTATAAAAATTGCAGAACGTGTCTTTATTAATCAAGACTATGAATTCCAGTGGCCAGCATTACATGAAGAAGAGGATGATGGGAAAGGATTCTGTCATGGACTTCGTAATCAAGCGGGTATTTTAGCGAATGGAACAGTTATTCCTTGTTGTTTAGATGGTGAAGGGATTATTAACCTTGGGAATATTAATAATGATTCATTTTCTAACATTATCGAAGGTGAAAGAGCAACAAACATTGTCGATGGATTTTCGAAAAGAGTTGCGGTTGAAGAACTTTGCAGGAAATGTGGATATCGCAAACGGTTTGGGAAGTAAATATGAAATAAGCCCTCATAAAGCGAGGGCTTATTTTTTATACTTGATAAGAATGCTCTAATTTATCAAGTAATGAACCAACGTAAGAAACAGCTTTACGGATTGCATCTGGTTTTGACATATCTACTCCGGCATGTTTCATTGTACCACCAGCGATCAATAGCAGGTTGTCCTTCCTCTTTAATCATTTGAGCTACTGCAGTAGATGCAGTGTGTGCTGCCTTTTTTGTAGTATTTCTAGTAACGATTTAAGGAAAGGTTCAAGTTTTGTTTCTTCAGTTAAATATTTTTCAATTGTTCCTTCGCCGAATATGAGGATTTCATTATGAATAAAGGATAGTGCAGTATGTACTTTCGTCCATAAAGCAGAAATTTTGGAAGAGTTCGCTTGAATACTTGGATTTGTACGATCAGTAGATTCTTTTAAATTTGCATATGAGTACAGTTTTGTTAACGTCATTAAAAGCTCTTCTTCTAAAAGTAGGCAATTTAATAAAGTGTGGGAGCTAGTATGTAAATGCCCTTTAAATGAATCAAGTTTCTGTATATCATTTTCCAATGCGTTTAATGCAGTATGCCATTCGGCATCAGAATTATACAAATCGGATAAATTCCATGTTAGTTCAGCAGGTACCTCTGCGCGATTAAGACGATTTTCTATTACATTTTTCAAGTCGTATATCCTCCTTATTAAGACTATCTAAAAATATAATGATAGAAAATTCGGTTAAATTAAAATATTTTTCATTTTTATATACAAAAAAGAAGGACAAGCATGAAAATGCTTGTCCTTCGAGTTAATTTAAGAATTAATATACTTTGTCACCATTGAAAATCGAGTTTTTCACGACAACATAATCTACAGTACGAATAGCATCTAATTTTGTTCCACCAGCGTAAGAGATAGAAGATTGAAGATCTTGTTCCATTTCGATTAACGTATCTTCTAAAGAACCTTTATGCTCAACGAACATTTTCTTACCTTCAACGTTTTTCTTCTCACCCTTTTGGAATTCAGAAGCAGAACCGAAGTATTCTTTATAAAGTTTTCCATCTCTTTCAATTGTTTCTCCCGGAGACTCTTCGTGACCAGCGAATAGAGAACCGATCATGACCATAGTTGCCCCAAAGCGAATAGATTTAGCTACGTCGCCGTGTGTACGAATACCACCATCAGCGATAATTGGCTTACTTGCAGCTTTTGCACACCAGCGAAGTGCAGCTAGCTGCCAACCACCAGTTCCGAAGCCTGTTTTAATTTTAGTAATACAAACTTTACCAGGTCCAATACCAACTTTTGTTGCATCGGCACCAGCATTTTCTAATTCTCTTACCGCTTCTGGAGTTCCAACGTTTCCAGCGATAACGAAGCTCTCTGGTAAATGTTTTTTAATATGTTGAATCATGTTGATCACAGCATTAGAATGACCGTGTGCGATATCAATCGTGATATATTCAGGTGTAAGTTGCTCAGCAGCTAATTGTTGTACGAATTCATATTCGTCCTCTTTTACACCAACGCTGATAGAAGCGATTAACCCACGTGATTGCATATCTCTAATGAATGAGATTCGTTTCTCTGGTTGGAAACGATGCATGATATAAAAGTAGTTGTTCTCAGCTAAATAAGTTGCAATTCTTTCATCAATAATCGTTTGCATATTTGCAGGCACGACAGGTAATTTAAATTTATGTTTTCCTAAAGTGACAGTTGTATCACATTCAGAGCGGCTATTTACAATACATTTTGCAGGAATTAATTGAATATCTTCATAGTCGAATACGTTTTCCATCATTTACACCCCTAAAATACGAATATTTTATTTTTATTAATTAAAAATGTTCGTCCATAGGATAATTTACATTATTTTTATTAAGAAGTCAAAGGATTTCTTAACATTTTTTGAAAAAGTAGATTTTATATCTGGAAAACAACGTTAAAAACGAATTTAAAACGTTTTTTCGTTTGTATTGTTCGTTTATGAAAAAAGTTGAAAAATTAAGATAATTATACAAGGTTGTATGTATTCTTTTTATTTTTTTGAGTGGATATAGGATACTATGAAAAGGTTAATGCTAACAATACGAGCAAAAGATGTTATCAAGTAGTTGAACAATATATGAAATGAAAAGGTTTATTTCTATATAAAAAGATGAATCTGGCATGATTCACCTTTTATGTGAGGTTTCAAGTATAATAAGTAGGGTGATAGTAACGTATACAAAAGATAAAAAAGAAAATAATACAGAATAAAATGAGGTTAATATATGAGTAAAAAAAGTTTTTCTAATTATAAATTAAGTAAGGAAATTGTAAGGGCACTTACTGGGTTAGGATATGATCATCCAACAGAAGTACAAGGAGAGGTTATTCCAGTTGCATTACAAAAGAAGGATCTTGTTGTGAAGTCCCAGACTGGAAGTGGAAAAACCGCTTCATTTGGTATTCCACTTTGTGAAATGGTGGAGTGGGAAGAGAATAAACCACAAGCATTAGTTTTAGCACCAACGAGAGAGCTTGCAGTACAGGTAAAAGAAGATATTACAAATATAGGTCGATTCAAAAGGATTAAGGCTGCGGCAGTTTATGGGAAATCTCCATTTGCACGTCAAAAATTAGAATTAAAGCAAAAGACACATATTGTAGTTGGGACTCCTGGTCGTGTGTTGGATCATATTGAGAAGGGTACCCTTTCTTTAGAGTGCTTGAAGTATTTAGTTATTGATGAAGCAGATGAGATGCTAAATATGGGCTTTATCGATCAAGTAGAGGCAATTATTGATGAATTACCTACAAAAAGAATGACAATGTTATTTTCAGCAACACTTCCAGAAGATGTTGAGAAATTGTCTCGTACATATATGAATTCACCAACTCATATTGAAATTAAAGCAGCTGGGATTACGACGGATAAAATTGAACATACTCTTTTTGAGGTGATAGAAGATGAGAAGCTTTCACTACTTAAAGATGTAACAACGATTGAGAATCCTGATAGCTGTATTATTTTCTGTCGTACACAAGAAAATGTAGATCATGTATATAGACAATTAAAACGAGCTAACTATCCTTGTGACAAAATACATGGTGGTATGGTACAAGAAGATCGTTTTGAAGTCATGGATGATTTTAGAAAAGGAAAATTCCGTTATTTAGTAGCAACAGATGTAGCTGCGAGAGGAATAGATATTGATAATATTACACATGTTATTAATTATGATATTCCACTTGAAAAAGAAAGCTATGTACATCGTACCGGAAGAACGGGACGAGCTGGAAATAGTGGAAAAGCTATTACATTTATAACACCATATGAAAATAGATTTTTAGAAGAGATTGAGGAGTATATTGGATTTGAAATTCCAAAGGCGATTGGACCCTCAAAAGAAGAAGTTATGAAAGAGAAAGCTGCATTTGAAGAAAAGATACATGCTAAACCAATTATAAAGAAAGATAAAAATGCAGACATCAACAAAGGCATTATGAAGCTGTACTTTAATGGCGGGAAGAAAAAGAAAATTAGGGCGATAGATTTCGTCGGTACAATTGCTAAAATTAAAGGTGTTACAGCAGAAGATATAGGTATTATTACGATACAAGATAACGTTTCTTACGTTGAAATATTAAATGGAAAAGGACCACTTGTCTTGAAAGTCATGAAGACTACAACGATTAAAGGGAAACAACTAAAAGTTCATGAAGCAATTAAGTAAATAAAAAACTATCCACTTTAATAGGTGGATAGTTTTTTATTTATGATTCTTTTAAATTATCCACTAGTTGCTCCGCTAAACGTCTATACATATTACTCATAGTCACGAAGGATGTTAGTAGTAGAAATTTTTCTAGCTTTGTATCTTCTAAGGAAGAAATCTCATTTACTTCTGTAACACGGTTATTTACGTCTTGTTTAAAGCTTTCGACATTGCTTTCAGTAAGAGCAAGATAATTTTTGTATAACGTATTTAATTCGAATGAATCATCATTTAATAAGGAGTCATTTATAGTTTCTAATGAACTTTTTATGTCGTTAATGGAGAGAGCTCCCTTTAATTGATAAATTAGGCTAATTAAAATCATATGTTCTTTTGAATACTTTTTATTTTTGATAGGGATGAATAGTTTCCCTTTTGCGTAATTATTAATCATCGTTTTTGTTAATACTTTTTCATCATCAGTTCTCGTTGTATCTGCATAAGTATTCTCAAATAGTTGGACAACTTGATCTACATATAAGTCAACATTTGGAATATCCTCAAGTTTAATATTTTTTTCTAAATGCAATGTCTCAAGTAATTCATTTATATTTTCCACGTAGAATCCCTCACTTTTATAACTTAGCGGAACTTAATGTCTAATTAATATATCTTTAAATATGGTATTACGAAACAAATGAATTGTAAATGTTGACCTTAAAAAGAAATGTGTATATAATTACATGTAGTTATCAAAACTACATGTAATTATATGAGGGGTGTTATTATGAATGCTTATGTAAGGGAACCAGTTAATGCATTTACTCACTTAGGTGGAGCGATATTATCATTTATTGCCTTATTAGCTATGCTTGTGAAAGTTTCTATCAAGATGCCATCATTTGCTGCAATTACAGCTGTTATTTTATTTGGTATTGGAATGATGGTCCTTTATACGGCGTCAGCTGTATATCATAGTGTTGTGGCCAATGAGCGTGTTATTTACTTCTTTAGGAAGTTAGATCATTCTATGATTTTTATATTAATTGCAGGTACATATGCACCCTTTTGCTTAATTACATTAAATTCAGCAAGTGGTTTACTATTATTTTGTTTAGTCTATGCAACTGCGATTTGTGGCATTGTATTTAAAATGTTTTGGTTTAATTGTCCAAGATGGTTATCGACAGCAATTTATATTACGATGGGTTGGTTAATTGTTTTATTTTTTGCACCGTTAGCTGAGAATTTAAGTACAGGAGGCATTATTTTCTTAGTACTTGGGGGCATTTTTTATACAATTGGTGGATTTATTTATGGAACAAAGCCAAAATGGTTAGAGTTTAAATATATGGGGCATCATGAAATTTTTCATGTTTTTGTATTATTAGGTAGTCTTGCGCATTTTCTAAGTGTATATTGTTACGTAATTTAATAAAAAAACGCCACATAATTTTTATTATGTGGCGTTTTTTTATTACCTGATTAGAATCGTATATGTTATAAAATTATTATGGGATAAAATGTAAGTTTCTGTGTTCGCATGTTAAACATAGGATAAGAAATATGTGATATACTTTGAGAAGTTTATAATGAATGAAATATGGAGGACTATAATTATGGCAATACTTGTAACAGGTGGAGCAGGATATATTGGTAGTCATACATGTGTAGAATTACTAAATAGCGGTTACGAAGTTATAGTAGTGGATAATCTTTCGAATAGCTCGGTAGAATCTATAAATCGAGTGAAAGAAATAACAGGAAAACAATTTAAGTTTTATAAAGAAGATGTTTTAAATCGCGAAGCGCTTGACGCAATTTTTGAAGAAAATGCAATTGAAGCAGTTATTCACTTTGCAGGATTTAAAGCTGTAGGGGAGTCAGTAGCGATTCCATTAACATATTATCATAACAACATTACAAGCACGTTAGTGCTATGTGAAGTAATGCAGAAACATAATGTAAAGAAGATGATCTTTAGTTCATCTGCAACTGTATATGGTATCCCAGAAACGTCACCGATTACGGAGGAGTTTCCATTAAGTGCAACAAATCCATATGGTCAAACGAAATTAATGATTGAGCAAATTATGCGTGATGTAGCATTTGCAGATGCAGAATGGAGTATCGCATTACTTCGTTATTTCAATCCATTTGGTGCACACGAAAGTGGGCGTATCGGAGAAGATCCAAATGGAATCCCAAATAACTTAATGCCATATGTAACGCAAGTAGCAGTAGGTAAGTTAAAAGAATTAAGCGTATTCGGAAATGACTATCCAACGAAAGATGGAACAGGAGTCCGTGATTACATCCATGTTGTGGACTTAGCAAATGGTCATGTAAAGGCGCTTGAGAAAGTACTGATTACAACAGGAGTAGATGCTTATAACCTGGGCACAGGCATGGGCTATAGTGTACTAGAGATGGTTGAAACGTTTGAAAAAGTTTCGGGCAAGAAAGTTCCTTATAAAATTACAGAGCGTCGCCCAGGTGATGTGGCAGTATGTTTTGCTGATGCATCGAAAGCAAAGCGTGAATTAGGCTGGGAGGCAACACGCGGATTAGAAGAAATGTGTGCAGATTCTTGGAAATGGCAATCAAATAATAAAAATGGCTATTTAGAAGTTTAATGATGAATATAAAAAAATGACCTTTGCATAAAAGCAAGAGGTCATTTTTTATTAAGTTTATTAGCGAACCTAGAAAAGAACGTTCGCTGTTTTAAATGATATGATTTTACAATATCGTATGCTAGAAGGTAGTAGAATGAGATAGAGGAATGTATTATTTTATTAATTTTTTATAGAAATTGAAAGCGTATTATTGAAAAGTATTCCAACACTTGTATCATTGTTAGAGTCCGTTTATAATCAAGGAATCCTAGTTCATGTTTTAATAGGATTATTTATTATTGAAAGCGTTTTAAGTTCGCTCCTTTTTGAGGTAGGAGGTCTGACTTATTTGGATGAAAAATTATGTATGTAGTTTTAAATGGGAAGAAAAATAATATAAGTATCACTTTATAGTGTGGGGAGGTTAAAAGTGTGAAAGGTAAAGATTTTCACACGAATATATATGGGTTATGTAGGATTATTACTTTCAGGGGCAGCTTTATTTTTAAATAGTCTTGTTATATTAGGGAAAGCAGAGATGAAAAGTGCGGGTGTTTTTAATTTATTTGTGGGTGCACTACAAATTATTATTCCGTTTTATTTGATCATGATTTCTGACCAAAGCAATTGGACAGTGTATTCATATGCGGCTACTTTCTTATTTGGATTAACTTATTTATATGTAGGTGTTACTTTTATAAAAGGAATGGATAGTAGTGGTCTAGGATGGTTTTGTATTTGGGTAGCAATTATAGCCTTATTCTATATGGTTGTTTCATTTGTTCAATTCCATGATGTTGTTAATGCGTTAACGTGGTTTATGTGGGCATTACTTTGGTATTTATTCTTTGTATTAAATACACAAAAGAAGAACATTAATCAATATCTTGGAAGGATTGCCTTCGTACAATCATGGGTAACATTGACTTTACCTTCACTCTTTTATTTTATGGGAGTGTGGGGAGAGGGATTTGTATATGAACTATGGGTTTATGTATCAGTAATTTCTATTTTGTACTTCTGTTATTGTATTTATAAATATCGAGTACGTTAATATATTATCTGCATAAAGGCATGGAATCGTTAAACTGATTTCATGTTTTTTTATATATTAGCGTTTTATAATAAAAGAGGTGGTATCTTATAAATCATGAAAATGGGGGTGATGAAATTGAAGAAAGTGTTGGTGCTAGGAGGAACAAGATTTTTTGGTAAACATTTAGTAGAGTACCTTTTGCAAGCTGGACACGATGTAACAATTGCCACGAGGGGAATTACCGAAGATTCTTTTGGTAATGCAGTAAAAAGAATAATTGTCGATAGAGAAGATGGAAAGCTACTAGAAGAGCGTCTAGAAGGAAAAAGTTATGATATTGTATACGATAATTTATGCTATAGCTCGAATGCAGCAAAGATAGTATGTGAAGTGTTACGAGGGAAAACGAAGAAATACGTTATGACATCTTCAATGGCTGTCTATGAACCTGCATTAAGCTTGTTAGAAGAGGACTTTAATCCAAATGAATATGCAATTACATATGGAGATAGGAATGATTTTAATTATAGTGAAGGAAAGAGATTAGCCGAAGCGGTTTTATTTCAATATGCAACATTCCCAGTCGTTGCAGTACGTTTTCCAGTTGTTATTGGAGAAAATGATTATACGAAAAGGTTACAATTTTACGTTGAATGTATCGTGAACCAAAAACCTATCGCTATGGATCATGTAGATGGAACTTTGTCATTTATACATGAAAAAGAAGCGGGAGAGTTTCTAGCTTGGTGCGGAATGGAAAATGTGAGAGGACCAATTAACGCATGTAGTAATGGTGTAGTTTCTACGGAAGAAATTATTCATTTTATAGAAGAGAGGACGGGAATAAAAGCACTCATTCAGGAAGGTGGGGAAAATATAGCTCCTTATAATGAGGTAACTAACTGTACGTTACATAATGGAAAGGCTCGTGAATTTGGATTTTTGTTCCGAGAGCTGAAACTAGAAATAAAAAATATTTTAAAACATTATATAAATACAATGAAGTAATCATAAATCCCCCGGTGGCAATCCGGGGGATTCTGGAGGATTTCGACAATACTGATTTTACATTACCAAATTTACCTTATACGTACGACTAATGTTTTTGTGATTGAATTGCTTGTAAATACTTCTCGTTTACTTGGTCCCAGTTTACTGTATGCCACCAGTTGGTAACAAACTCTGGGCGCCTATTTTGATACTTTAAATAATAAGCATGTTCCCATACATCAATTACGAGTAAGGGGATTTTCCCTTCTTGCAAAGGTGTATCTTGATTTGGTGTACTCATAACAGAGAGTTCCTCACCGTCAAGAACAAGCCATCCATAGCCACTTCCAAAACGACTAATAGCTGCTTTGGAAAGTTGATCTTTTAAGTTGTCAAAGGTATTGAAATAATAATCAATTACTTTTGCAACGTCTCCATTAGGCTCACCGCCACCTCGTGGGCTCATCACTTCCCAAAAAAGACTATGACAATAGTGACCACCACCGTTATTTCGTACAGCTGTAACAATTTCCTTCGGTAAAGCATCTAAATTACATAGCAATTCTTCTAAAGATTTATTATGTAATTCAGTATAATTTTCTAAAGTAGCATTTAAATTGTTTACGTATGTCGCATGGTGCTTTCCATGATGAATGGAAAGTGTATTGCTATCAATATGTGGCTCTAGTTCATCATAGTCATATGAAAGCTTTGGCAATTGAAATGAAGACATAACATTACCTCCTTTCGATTTAAAAAGTTGGTCTAGGTAAAAATACTTTACCTGAGTCAAAAATACACCCATTTTCCATATAAGTCAATAGTAAGTCTATTAATTTTCTGAAAAATATTACAATAAAAGTAACACTCTCACTTTCATTTGTGACTCCTATCCTTTTTGCTTATACTGTAAAGTAGCAGGGTTTTGTTGAAATAGAAGGAGATTGTTTATGAGTAAAACGAAACAATTAATAGAGGAAGCAAGTAATTTTATTACGACTTGTTATAAGGAGCTTCATAAAGAACAATTGATAGAAGAACGTATAAAAGAAATTCAAATTGAGATAGAGCAGACAGGGACATATGAGCATACATTTGAAGAACTTGTTCATGGTTCACGAATGGCATGGCGTAACAGTAATAGATGTATTGGAAGACTATTTTGGAGTAAGATGCACATATTAGATGCGCGCGAAGTAAATGATGAAGAGGGTGTATATAATGCATTAATTCATCATATTAAATATGCAACGAACGACGGGAAAGTTAAACCAACGATTACGATTTTTAAGCAATATCAAGGTGAGGAAAATAATATAAGAATTTATAATCACCAATTGATTCGATATGCAGGATATAAAACAGAGACGGGAGTGATTGGTGACTCTCATTCCGCTACATTTACAGACTTTTGTCAGGAGCTTGGTTGGCAAGGGGAAGGTACGAATTTCGATGTATTGCCACTTGTGTTCTCTATAAACGGGAAGGCGCCTACATATAAAGAAATTCCGAGAGAAGAAGTAAAAGAAGTGCCAATTGAACACCCAGAATACCCTATTTCATCACTTGGAGTAAAATGGTATGGGGTTCCAATGATCTCAGATATGCGCTTAGAAATTGGCGGTATTTCTTATACAGCCGCTCCGTTCAATGGATGGTATATGGGAACAGAAATTGGGGCGCGCAACTTAGCAGATCATGATCGTTATAATTTACTTCCAGCTGTTGCGGAGATGATGGATTTAGATACATCGAGAAATGGTACGTTATGGAAAGATAAGGCGTTAATTGAGTTGAATATTGCCGTACTACACTCCTTTAAAAAACATGGAGTTAGTATTGTTGATCACCATACTGCTGTACAACAATTTCAGCAATTTGAGAAGCAAGAAGCTGCTTGTGGTCGTGTTGTAACAGGTAATTGGGTATGGCTTATTCCACCATTATCTCCAGCTACCACCCACATTTATCATAAACCGTATCCGAATGAAATTTTGAAGCCAAATTTCTTTCATAAATGATATTTAGTGTAGGTTTTTTCTGTGAAATATAATTTTTTTAAATTACTGTTATGTAGCAAATGGAAGCCTTTACTCTCGGTTATTTTTGGAAGAGGCTTTTTGAACCAAGGAGTTCCTTATGTTATAATCAAATTTCTGTTTCGAAGACCTTATAGAAATATAAGGTCTTTTGTTTTGCTTTTTTATGTAAGAGGAAGAGATTTTTTCTTTTTAATAAGGGATTTGGCATATTTTTAGGGACAACATAAGTATGTGGGAAGTCGATAAAATGTTATGCATATATAATTATTGTGTTTTGGTTTTAAACAATAAAACATAATAAAGTTGTTTTTTTAGATTGCTGAGGAAGGAGGAAGTGTAAATGAGGATGAAGAGTCGAAAAACTGATTGGCCTGTATTTATTATTAGTGGTGGTTCACTTTTATTATTTGTAATTGCAGTTTTTTTGAGCAAGGATTATGTAGAGAGTGTGATTAATAAAAGTTTCGCTTTTTCAATTAAATATTTCGGTGCCTTCTGGCAAGTTTTATTATTAGGTACATTTATTGTTGCGATGTGTATGGCGTTCTCCAAATATGGGAGAGTTAAGCTTGGGGGATTAGAAAAACCTGAGATTAGTACGGCAAAATGGCTTGCTATTATTATGTCTACATTACTTGCCGGAGGTGGCGTTTTTTGGGCAGCAGCAGAGCCAATGTATCATTTGATGACGGTGCCACCAATACATGATGGTATATCTGCTGGAACGAAAGAAGCAGTCATGCCTGCTTTAGCACAAAGTTATATGCATTGGGGATTTTTAGCATGGACGATTTTAGGTACAATTAGTGCGGTAGTTATGATGTATGGACATTATCATAAAGATATGCCGCTAAAACCTCGAACGCTTTTATATCCTATTTTTGGGGAAAAATTAAGAAAGAGCCTGCTTGGAACGATAATTGATGCAGCTGCAATTATTGCAGTAGCTGCAGGTACAATTGGCCCAATTGGATTTTTAGGTTTACAAGCAAGTTATGGATTACAAGAATTATTTGGAATTTCTGATGTGTTTACTACTCAATTAGCAATTATTGTTTGTGTGGTGGCCGTGTCTACCATATCGGCAGTAACAGGTATTGATAAAGGGATTCAAATTATAAGTAATTTAAATGTTAGATTAGCAATTGTATTAATGGCATTCATATTACTATTTGGGCCAGGTGGATTTATTATTGATTCGTTTGTTTCTTCGTTTGGATTTTATGTAAATGAGTTTATACCGATGAGCACATACCGTGGTGATACAAGTTGGTTAGGATCTTGGACAATCTTTTTCTGGGGATGGTTTATTGGATACGGACCAATGATGGCAATTTTAGTGAGTCGAATTTCAAGAGGGAGAACGATTCGAGAAATCATCGTTGCAATTGGAATTATCGCACCTATTATTACAACGTTTTGGTTTACTATATTAGGTGGATCAGGCGTGTTTTATGAGTTGATGAATCCTGGGTCTATCTCGGACGCATTAAGTGAATCTGGTATGCCGGCAGCTATGATTGCAATTACAGGGCAATTGCCACTTTCTAATATTATTGGACCAGCATTTCTTTTATTAACAATTTTATTTGTAGTGACAACAGGAGATTCAATGGCTTATTCCATTTCAATGGCAGTGACTGGAGACGGAGATCCTAGAATTAGTTTGCGAATTTTTTGGTCGCTTATTATGGGGGCAGTTGCAGCAATTCTTTTATATATGGGTGAAGGAAGTATTAATGCTCTACAATCGTTTATCGTAGTAACGGCAGTTCCGGTATCAATTTTATTATTCCCAATGCTATGGTTAGCACCTAAAGTTGCGGGAGAATTAGCATTAAAACAAGGTATTGTAAAAGAAGAAGATAAAACTGCATTCTTATTTCAGAAGGCTAGTAAATCAAAATAAATAAACACGTAAAAGAGAAGCATCTTAAATGAGATGCTTCCTCTTTTACGTTTAATCTAATACTTTCCCCTTTGTTTCTGGTACACATAGTAGCATTGTAATTAACCCGATTGGGTAGATGATAAAAATCAAGGACAATGCTCCAAGTAGGTTGCCACCTGTAGCAAGTAAGCCAATAATAACAGGTCCAAATCCAGCTAATCCACGTCCTGTACCGAAAATAAAGTTTTCTGCGGTAGAGCGAGCCTCAGCAGGATAGTTCTCAGCTAAAATTGCTCCAAATCCTCCCATCATTCCATTTGCAAAGAATCCAAGCAATGCACTTCCCCATAATAATAATGTTGAATCTGTGAATAAGAAGAAGTAAATGAGACAGTATACTGTACCACCAATATAATAGATTGCAAAAGTTTTACGACGACCAATTTTATCAGCCAGAATACCAAAGATTGCAATTCCAATTAGCATACCGATGGTAGAAATGAACATCCAGCCACTTGCTTTTGCTAATGTATAGTTATATTTATTTGCTAAAATAGTGGGCATCCATGTGAAGATTCCGTAATATCCGAAGTTCTGGATAAACGACATAATAATAAGACCGATTGTTGTAATTGTTACTTTTTTATTGGCAAATAACTTTCGAAGTGGGAATTTTTTTATATGTTTTAGTTGTTCTGCTTCAGTAGTTGTTAATTTACCTGCAGCTTCTTTTTGCAATAGTTCCTTTTTGTAGCGTTGTTTTTGCTCCCATATTTTCGGTTCACTTAAACTTTTGCGGACATAGACAGCTAGTAAAGCTGGAATTAATCCAAATAAGAAAACGGCTCTCCATCCAAAGTGCGGGACAATAAATGCTGGAAGGATTGAAGCAACCAATACACCAAATTGCCATCCAAGTGCAACAACAGATGTCGCTTTAGCACGCATTTCTTTAGACCATGTTTCTGTTACGATGGCCATTCCGATTCCGAATTCACCACCAACTCCCATTCCAACTAAAAAGCGCAGAATTAATAATTGCCAGTAGTCTGTTGCGAAATAAATGAGTGCGGTTGCTAGTGAAAACAGTAAGATTGTGAAGGCCATTGTACGAATACGGCCAAATAAATCAGCAATAAATCCAAATAAATAAGAACCAATTAACATCCCTATTGTGGTAGCTAATGTTAAGTTTCCACCTTCAACAGGACTTAAGTGAAACTCTTTTAAAATATAGACGAGTACGAAAGATAATAACAACATATCTAAACCTTCTGCTGCATATCCTAGCGCAGAACCAAATAATGTTTTATATCTTTTCGCTTTCGTCTCCTCTGTTGTTTGTTGTACATCAGTAGTGACGTTCATTATTACTCCTCCTTATTTTCTACAGTCGCTATGGAAGAATAACAAAAGGCCTTCTCACCTGATATGATGAGAAGGCCAAAAAAGCATACGTATCCCCAAAAAAGAACATACGTATATTGTATTCCGACTTCCTTCTCAACCTCACGGGGTTGGGTTAAAGGACTGTATTATATTACTTTATTTTTAGCACTCTTCTATTGTATTGTCAAATAAAGAGAAAGTTATTATGTGTAAAATATTTCAAAAAACATTTCGTTCTTCTTGACGCCGACTTCATTATTTTCCCATAATAAAACTAACTAAATAAAAAGGAATGAATCAAAGATGCTAAATTTAGTACTCATGATGATTGAACGAGTCGGACTTATAGTTATTTTAGGATTTTTACTCTCTCATATTAAAACTTTCAGACGCCTCCTTCATAAACAGGATGGCTATGTAGATAAGCTTAAGCTTATTTGTATTTTTTCGGTATTTACAATTGTAAGCAATTACACTGGGATTGAAATAGCAGGAAATACGATTATGAATGAAAACTGGTTACAAGGTGTTTCTTCGTCAAGCACAATTGCGAATACGCGTATTATGGGTGTTGGTATTAGCGGCTTACTTGGTGGCCCTATTGTAGGGGTTGGAGTAGGATTTTTTGCTGGTATTCATCGTTATATGCTTGGTGGTACGACAGCGTTAAGCTGCGCAATCTCTTCTATTTTAGCTGGGATTATAACTGGTTATATCGGATATATTTTCAAAAAATATAATCGTACAATTACTCCTAAGTTTTCAGCAGTTTTAAGTATTTTTATCGTATCTTTAGAAATGCTTATGATTTTATTAATTATAGAGGATGGAATTAGCGTTGTGAAAACAATAGCGATACCGATGATTCTTGTAAATAGTTTTGGCAGTTTTATTTTACTTTCTATGATACAAGCTATTTTGCGTCAGGAGGAGAATGCAAAAGCGCTTCAGACTCATAAAGTATTGCGTATTGCTGATAAAACGTTACCGTATTTTCGTCAAGGCTTAACAGAAGAATCGTGTAAGCATGTGGCACAAATTATTCACCGCTTTACAGGAACGGATGCGGTATCTTTAACAGATACAGAGAAAATATTAGCGCACGTTGGATTAGCATCAGATCATCATATTCCTTCACATAGTTTAATAACTGGTTTGTCGAAAGAAGTTTTAAATACAGGGAAAATAATGAAAGCAAAATCACGTGAGGTCATTAATTGTCAACATGAAGGATGCCCTTTGCAAGCGGCGATTGTTATTCCACTAACTTCGCATGGAAATACGATAGGGACATTAAAACTGTATTTCAAAAATCCTAACCAGTTAAGTCGTGTGGAAGAGGAATTAGCAGAAGGGTTAGCAAAAATATTCTCTACACAACTTGAATTAGGGGAAGCTGAGTTGCAAAGTAAATTACTTCAAGATGCGGAGATAAAAGCATTACAAGCGCAAATTAACCCGCACTTTTTATTCAATGCGATTAATACAGTATCAGCTTTATGCCGAACAGATGTAGAAAAAGCAAGGAAGTTATTATTACAGCTCAGCGTGTATTTCCGTTGTAATTTGCAAGGAGCACGTCAGTTATTGATTCCGCTAGAACAAGAATTAAACCATGTACAGGCATACTTATCACTAGAACAAGCACGGTTCCCAAATAAGTATGAGGTAAAGATGTATATTGAGGATGAGCTAAAGACAATTTTAGTACCACCATTTGTTCTTCAACTATTGGTTGAAAATGCATTGCGACACGCTTTTCCGAAGAAGCAACCAGTATGCGAAGTGGAAGTGCATGTTTTTGAAAAAGAGGGTATGGTTCACTTTGAAGTAAAAGATAATGGACAGGGAATTGATGAAGAACGTTTAGAACAATTAGGAAAGATGGTAGTTTCGTCAAAGAAAGGGACTGGAACAGCTTTATATAATATTAACGAACGTCTTATTGGTTTATTTGGGAAAGAAACGATGCTTCATATCGAAAGTGAATTAAATAAAGGGACGGAGATTACCTTTATTATTCCAAAAAAAGTAGGGGAGGAAGAACCGGGTGTTAAAAGTATTAGTAGTTGACGATGAAATGTTAGCACGTGATGAACTAAAGTATCTATTAGAGAGGACGAAAGAAGTTGAGATAGTTGGTGAGGCTGATTGTGTGGAAGACGCATTAGAAGAACTAATGCAAAGTAGACCAGATATTGTGTTTTTAGATATTCAATTATCCGATGATAACGGATTTGAAATCGCGAATATATTAAAGAAGATGAAAAATCCACCTGCAATTGTATTTGCTACGGCCTATGATCAATATGCGTTGCAAGCATTTGAAGTAGATGCGTTAGACTACATTTTAAAACCATTTGATGAAGAGCGTATTGTGCAGACATTAAAGAAGTATAAAAAACAAAAACAAGCGCAAACAGAAACGAAGCACGAAATAAAGGGGACAGATGTAACAGCAGAGATGCATAAATTAGCATTACCAATTGAAGAATCAATCGTACTTGTGAATATTGAAGATATTATATATGTAGGGCTTGTAGATGGGAAAGTAACAGTAAAAACAATGAGGGAAACGTATGTAACACATGATACACTTGTAATTTTAGAGAAGAAGTTACCACAAGCAAGCTTCATGCGTGTACACCGTAGTTTTATTGCGAATATTAATCATATTACTGAAATTCAGCCATGGTTCAATTCTACTTATAATTTAATTATGAAAGAAGGATCGAAAGTACCTGTTAGCCGTACATATGCAAAAGAACTCAAGAAGCTGCTTCGTATTTAAGAAGCAGCTTTTGTATTTCATCCTTTTATATTTGTAACTGATTCTGTATATTTGACGTTCTGTTATGTAAACGCTTACTTATTCATTTACATCCTATACAATAAAGGTACCAAATCGAAAGAGGTGGCCAAAATGAGTACGAAAAAAGTATATAGTTTCTTATCACAAGCATTCATATTCTCAGCTATTATGTTAATTTCTAATATTATTGCAACACATTTACCAATTCCAATGCCTTCATCGGTAATCGGGTTAGTTATTTTATTTAGTCTATTATGTTTAAAAGTTATTAAATTGGAGCAAGTTGAATCACTTGGAACAGCTTTAACAGGTATTATTGGATTCTTATTCGTCCCATCAGGTATTTCAGTTATTAATTCTCTTGGTGTAATGGGGCAGTACTTTGTACAAATTTTAACTGTAATTGTTGTCGCAACAGTTATTTTACTCGCTGTAACAGGATTATTTGCACAATTCATTTTAGGAAAAGATGAGAAAGAAACAGAAGATACAAAAGAATTGAAAGTAGTAAATAAAGGACGCAAGCACGGAAAGGTTGCGTAACCACTACATTTATATATTGTTAGGAGGTAATAAATATGGCAAGCACAATGACTCCATATTTCGGAATCGTCGTTTCATTAATCGCATACGGGATCGGAACATTATTATTCAAGCATTCAAAAGGATTCTTTTTATTTACACCATTATTCGTAGCGATGGTATTAGGGATTGTCTTTCTAAAGGTAGGTAACTTTACTTTTGAAGAATATAATACTGGCGGAAAAATGATTAGTTTCTTCTTAGAACCAGCAACAATTGCATTCGCTATCCCACTATATAAACAAGTAGATAAGTTAAAAAAATATTGGTGGCAAATCTTATCGGCTATCGTGGTTGGATCTATTTGCTCAGTAATTGTCGTGTTCATTGTTGCAAAAGCAATCGGTTTAGATACAGCAGTAATGAATTCAATGTTACCACAAGCAGCAACAACAGCAATTGCGTTACCAATTTCAGAAAGTATTGGTGGTATTCCAGCAATTACATCTTTTGCAGTTATTTTTAACGCAGTTATCGTATACGCATTAGGGGCATTATTCTTAAAAACATTTAGAGTGAAACATCCGATTGCAAAAGGTTTAGCACTTGGAACAGCGGGCCATGCATTAGGAGTTGCAGTAGGAATTGAAATGGGTGAGGTAGAGGCAGCGATGGCAAGTATTGCTGTAACGGTAGTTGGGGTTGTAACAGTAGTTGTCATCCCAATGTTTATGCCATTCATTGGATAGTAAAACTGACTTAAAAAATAAGAAAAGCAAGCTATTTGTAGGACAGATTTCTACTGATAGCTTGCTTTTTATGTTACAGTAGTGGTAAGACCTATTTAAAAAAATGGAAGTTTCCTTAAATCTTCATTAATACTATGTAGAATACGTTTTGAATTAGGGCATTGTATTGTAAAATAAGAAGTAAGCTACTTATATACCTGTTAAGGTAGGCATATAATGAGTTTATAAAAATCTTAATATGAATGAATAATTAAAAGTAGAAAAGAGAGAGAAATCTACTTATTAACGTTTTAGTTTATAGGACAGGAGAGAGTATTCGTCGATTATGCAAATAAAAAACCTGTTTCAAAGCAAAGGATTTCAGAGGTTACTCGTATTAGTAATACTTGCTCTCGTGTTATACGGGCTGCAAAGTATGTTGAATTTAATATTAATTACGTTTATTCTCACGTATTTAATGGATCGATTCCAAAAGTTTATTTCCCGCAAATTAGATCATTTCATGCCTATTAATCGAAAAATTATTATAGCATTTCTATATGTAATGTTAATTGGTGGAATTGCTATTACGTTATTTAAATATTTACCAGTATTGACGATACAAATTTCACAACTGATTTACCAATTCAATGTATTTTTAAGAAACCCACCAGATAGTGAACTAATTAAGTATGCAGTTAATGCTGTCAATCATATGGAGCTTTCTAAATATGTAGGACAAGGCGTAGACATTTTGTATAAATCGATTACAAATGTTGGTAAATTCGGCCTTCAAGTTTTACTTTCTTTAATTTTGAGTTTGTTTTTCTTACTAGAAAAATCTCGTATTTTTGGTTTTACTGCAAAGTTTAAAGAAAGCAGGCTTGCAATTTTCTATACTGAAATTGAGTACTTCGGAAAGAAATTTGCACGTTCATTTGGAAAGGTAATCGAAGCACAATTTTTAATTGCTGTTGTTAACTGTGTTCTTTCAGTTATCGCATTATGGATATTAGGATTCCCGCAATTATTGGGTTTAGCGCTAATGATTTTCTTGCTTGGCTTAATTCCAGTAGCGGGGGTTATCATTTCGTTATTCCCACTTTGTATGATTGCTTACAATATTGGCGGTATTATGTACGTTGTTTATATTTTAGTTATCGTAACAGTGATTCATGCGCTTGAAAGTTACGTATTAAATCCGAAGTTTATGTCGCAAAAAACAAATTTACCGATTTTCTATACTTTTATGGTATTAATTTTCTCAGAGCACTTTTTAGGTGTATGGGGATTAATTATCGGTATTCCAATCTTCATTTTCTTACTAGATGTTTTAGACGTAACAAGTGATGAAATTGAGAAGGATGTTGGAACAAAATAAAGTGAAGTGAAGAAAAAGCATCGATGTTCGATGCTTTTTCTTTTATAACATTATGTTTCTTATGCCATACTGTAAGGAGAATATAGAATAGGGGTGAAGTAATGGCTTTAAATGAAAAGGTAGAATTAGCTACATTTGCTGGAGGGTGTTTCTGGTGTATGGTTTCTCCGTTTGAAGAGATGGAGGGAATTATACAGGTTGTTTCAGGATATACAGGCGGTCATAAAGAGGACCCAACGTATAAAGAAGTGTGCTCGGAAACAACAGGACATTATGAAGCGGTACAAATTACATTTGATGCAAATAAAATGCCGTATGAGGAGTTATTAAATATATATTGGAGACAAATTGATCCGACTGATGTAGGTGGGCAATTCCACGACCGCGGACAGTCTTACGAAACAGTGATTTTTTATCATAATGAAGAACAACATAAAAAAGCAGAGGCCTCAAAAGAAGAGCTTGAGCAGAGTGGGCGCTTTTCAAAACCAATTGCGACAAAAATACTACCAGCAGCTATATTTTATCCAGCTGAAGAATATCACCAAGGATATCATAAGAAAAACACATTCCGCTATGAGTTATATCGTAAAGGCTCAGGACGAGATGCTTTTATTAAGCAACATTGGCCAAAGGATAATGCTCATTTAAAAGAAAAACTCAATGAGATGCAGTTTTATGTAACACAGGAAAATGGTACAGAACCACCATTTCGAAATGAGTATTGGAACCATAAAGAGGAAGGTCTTTATGTAGACATCGTTTCCGGTGAGCCGTTGTTTACTTCTCTAGATAAATTTGATAGTGGATGTGGATGGCCTAGTTTTACAAAACCAGTTATGTCAGCAAGTGTGAAAGAAAAGATGGATGTGAGTCATAATATGACACGTACAGAAGTGAGAAGTAAAGAGGGAGATTCACATCTTGGGCACGTATTTCCAGACGGTCCAGGACCAAATGGCCTTCGTTACTGTATTAATTCCGCAGCTCTTCGATTTATTCCAAAAGAGGAATTAGAGAAAGAAGGCTATGGCGATTTCCTAATCTTGTTTGGAAATAAAAAATAACCTCGCAGTTAGCGAGGTTATTTTTTTGTTATTTTGTTTTTTTCTTTTTAAATTTGCTTAATACTTCATAGACGATTGGAACAATAAGAAGTGTTAATAAAGTTGAACTTGTTAATCCACCAATTACCGTTACACCAAGTCCTTTAGAAATTAAGCCACTACCTTCAAATCCTAATGCAAGCGGGATAAGAGCACCGATTGTTGCAATTGCAGTCATTAAGATTGGTCGAAGGCGTGTTGCACCAGCTTCTAATAAAGCTTCACGTGTTGATAGACCTTCATTTTCTTTATGAATAACGCGGTCGATAAGCACGATTGCATTTGTTACAACGATACCGATTAACATAAGCGCACCAATCATTGCAGAGACACTTAATGTTTCACCAGAGATTAATAAGGCAACAAGAGCCCCGATGATTGTGAATGGTAGTGAGAATAAAATTGCGAATGGTGCAAGGGCACCGCCAAATGTAACGACAAGAACGAAGTATACAATGGCAATCGCAGCTAACATCGCTAGGCCAAGTTGCTTGAATGATTCTTCAATATCTTTAGTAACACCGCCCATGGAAACATCTACACCAGAAGGAAGATCCATTTTATCTACTTCTTTTTGTACTGCAGTAGATGCTTTTGAAACGTCATCAGATGTTAATTTGGCACTAACCTCTGCATAAACACGTCCATCTCGGTGTGTTACTGTATTCGATGTTTCACCTTCTTTTACAGTCATAACATCTTTCACAGCTACTTCATTACCAAGTGGTGTTGTAATTTTGCGATTTGTTAAGTCATCGATTGTTTCATAATTTTGTTTTTCAGCTTCTACATATACATTGATATCTTTACCGTCTTTTTTAATTGTTGTCAGAACAGGGCGATCATGTTGATTAGAAAGTCCCATTCCAATTTGAGCAGCCGTTAAGCCCATTTTACTTAGCTTTTCTTGATCTGCGACTAAAGTGTACTCTGCATATGTTTTTGCAATACTAGAATCTATATCTTTTAAGTCTTTATTTTTCTTCATGATATTTTGAATATCTTTTATGACAGGCTTAATGTCTTCTGAGCTATCTCCGTAAACGTATAGTTTAATTTCATTACTACCGCCACTTGCTCCGAAGTCTTGGTTTTTCCATTCGCCTTTGCCAGACATCTTCTGTAAATCTTTAACGACTTGTTCTTTCTCTTTTTCAAAGTTTTTCGTGTCGTTATCATATTGCACGAAGAACATTGCTTGGTTTGATTGACCAGGACTCATTGGATTCTCTCCACCTAATGAGAACTGAATTGTTTTGACGTCTTTATTATCTTGGAAGTGCTTCTCAGCTTTTGTTGCAATTTTTTCAACGTCTTCTAACGTTTGACCTGGTTCAGGGTTGTATGTTGCAATGATCATTTTTTCTTCTTCAGAAGGTAAGAAACTTACACCGATAACTGGTACAAGTGCAAGACTACCAACTAATAGAAGGACAGCGATACTTGATGTAATAATTTTGTGATTTAAAGCCCATGCAAGTATGCGTTTATAACCATTTGCTAATTTACTTGGTTTTTCTTCATGATGTACTTCTTTTTCCCTCATGCTCTCTTTCTTAAATAAGGAATGGGCTAGCATCGGTACGATTGTAACTGCTACTAGTAACGACGCTAATAAAGCGAAGACGATAGTTAAGGCGAATGGTAAGAACATTTCACCAATCATACCTTTTACAAGCCCTAGCGGTAAGAATACAGCGATTGTTACAATGGTAGAAGACATAATCGGGATAAACATTTCTTTCGTAGCTTCACGAATTAAATCTTTTCCGCGCAATTTCTCTTCTGATAACGACATACGTCGATAAATATTTTCAATAACAACAATTGAGTCATCGACAACGCGGCCTATAGCAACTGTCATTGCTCCAAGTGTCATAATGTTAAGCGTAATATCCATTTGCTTTATGACTAAAACAGCAATTAATAAAGAAAGTGGTATTGAAACGACAGAGATTAACGTTGTTCGAATATTTCGTAGGAACAGCATAATAATAACAATCGCAAAGATAGCACCGAAAATTGCTTTGCTCAGCATTGTTTCTACTGATTTTTCAATAGGTGCACCTTGGTCGAATGTTGAAATAATCTCTAAGTCTTTATACTTTTTCTCAAGTTCTTTTACTTTATCTTTTACTGCATTTACAACATCAACTGTATTTGCATCAGAGGCCTTCACAATTTGAATTCCAATTGCTTCTTTTCCATTTGTTCGAGAAATGGATTCTGCTTTCCCAACTTCTTTAATGTCAGCAATTTCGTCTAATGTAACTGTTGGAATCCCGTTCATAGCAGCTGGATTCATTTGCGGCGTTTGTGCACCAGCGCCAGCATTTTGACTACCTTGACCGTTAGGTGAGGAAGGTATAGCTGGGATTTTGAGTTCTTTTAATGTTTTAATCGTTGTAATATTGCCATCTACAACAACTGATTTTTCCGTGTCTTTAAATGTGTATAAGCCAAGTGGTAAAGATACATCCGATCCCTTAATTACATTTTTTACAGTATCTTCACTTAGTCCTAGTTCTTTCATTTTATCTTTCTTGAAGACGAGCTGTACTTCGTCTACTTGTTGACCAGCAATTTGAACAGATGCAACACCATCAAGTCCTTTTAATCCTGGTACAACATTTTTTTCTACATTTTCAGTTAAGGTAGCTAAAGATTCATTCTTGCTTGCTACGCTTAACGAAATAACAGGAAAAGCATTGAAGTTTACTCGTGAAACTTTAGGGTCTTTAACACCGTCTGGGAGCTTCACATTCGTAAGAGCTTCTTTAATTTCTGTTTCTGCTTTTTCCATATTTTTATCAAAATCGTATTCTACTTGAATAGAAGATGCGTTTTGAAAAGATGATGAGCTTACAACGTTAACACCGCTTAAATTTTGTAGTTGTTCTTCCATCGGCTTTGAAACTTTATCAGCTACTTCTTCTGGTGTAGCACCAGGATAGACCGTAGTTACTGTTACAATCGGTGTTGTAATATCAGGAATTGTTTCCAGCTTCATATTGAGTCCAGAGTAGATCCCGGCAATAGTAACAATAATGGTTAGTAGCCAAACTGCGAACTTATTTTTTAACGAGAAATTGATGATTTTGTTCATGTTTGCGCTCCCTTTTTATTATATTGACCAACTGGTCAGTCTAATACATAATATAACTGACCGCTCGGTCAATCGTCAATAAAAAGAGATGGTATAATACATTTATAATAAGATGCGAGATTAAATTTAGGAGAGAAGATATGAAAGAAAAAGAGCGTTTAATTATAGAATCGGCTATGAAGTTATTTGCTACTAAGGGTGTAAATGCGACATCAGTGCAGGAAATTGTGACAGCTAGTGGTATATCTAAGGGAGCTTTTTACTTATATTTTAAATCGAAAGATGAGCTTTTATTAGCGACACTTCGATATTATTATGACAAAATCCAAAAGAAAATGCTGGATATTGAACAAGAGTCTTTATTACCACGTGAAAAATTTGCAAAACAATTACATTGTCAGTTTAATGATATACAAAAGCATAAAGAATTTATTATTATGCATGCGAGAGAAAATGCAATTCCGTTTAATAAAGAAGTGGAAGAATTTATGATGCGGATGAAGTTAGAGTCTCATGCATTTTATCGGAATAGTTTATTGTCCATTTATGGTGAAAAGGTTATGCCATATTTATTGGATTTAGTAATTATGGTAGAAGGCATATGCCGTGGGTATTTAGAATTAATTATTTTACAAGCACCAGAAATCGATTTATCGTATGTCGCTGCTTTTATTTTAAAAAGAGTAGATCATTTAGTAGATGGCTTAGTAGAATCTTCGGAAGAACCTATTTTACATGAAGAAAAGCTTGGAGAATTTCTTTGTAAATCCGAGCTCATTAAGGAACAAGTTAAAGAGCATTTTTTAAAAGAAATTATTGTATTTAAGCGTAATTTAGCTGATCAATTAGAGGATGATGAGTTGTTAGTAACGTTAGATGTTTTAGAGGCTGAAATACGATTGCTTAATCCAAGAATTCCGGTAATTAGAGGTATGTTAGCAAACTTAGAGGCGTATCCGGAATTAAAAGAATTTCAATTACGCCTTATAGGATACTACAATATAAAAAATTCTTAATAAAAATAAGTAAAAAACTCCTTGTCTACACAAGGAGTTTTTTCTTAAAGACTACTTACTGTTTTGAGACCATTCTTCAACATCCCAAACTTTTGTGATCCAATCTTCATAGAAGTCCGGTTCGTGACATACAAGGAGAATTGTTCCTTTATATGCTTTCATAGCCTTCTTAAGTTCCGCTTTTGCTGTAACATCAAGATGGTTTGTCGGCTCATCAAATAATAGCCAGTTACTTTCCTCACCCATTAGCTTACATAAACGAACTTTTGCTTGTTCTCCACCACTTAATTGACTTAATGGACGAGAAATATGTTCATTTTTTAATCCGCATTTTGCTAACATTGCACGAATTTGATGCTGGTCTAAACCAGGGAATGTATTCCATACATCATCAATTGGTGTTATATTATCAGCTTTAACTTCCTGTTCAAAGTATGCAGGCTCTAAGAAGTCACCAAGGCTTGTTTTACCGCTTAAAGGTTTAATTTTACCTAAGATTGTTTTTAGTAACGTTGATTTACCAACACCGTTACATCCAACAATAGCAATTTTTTCACCACGTTCAATCGTCATTGATAGCTTTGGTAGTAGAGGATGCGTATATCCGATTTCTACATTTTCACCTTCAAAGACGAAGCGGCTACTTGCGCGACTTTCTTTAAATGAGAATTCAGGTTTAATCGCTGTTTCTGGGCGATCAATAAGTTCCATGCGATCAAGTTGTTTTTGACGACTCTTTGCACGACCTGTCGTTGAATAACGAGCCTTGTTCTTTGCAATGAAGTCTTCTTGTTTTTTGATAAACTCACGCTGCTTTTCATAAGCGTTTATATGTTGATTTTTATTGATTTCTGCTAGTTCTAGGAATTTTTCATATGTCGCTGTATAGCGTGTCATTTTTGTGAATTCTAGATGGAAAATAACATCAACACATTTGTTCATAAATTCCGTATCATGAGAAATCAATAAGAATGCATGTGGGTATTCTTTTAAATAATTTGTTAACCAATGAATATGTTCAACGTCTAAATAGTTAGTAGGTTCATCAAGCAATAACACTTCTGGCTGTTCAAGTAATAGCTTTGCAAGCAATACCTTTGTACGTTGTCCACCACTTAGTGCTGAAACATCACGATCTAAACCAATTGCATCAATTCCAAGACCACGTGCAGCCTCTTCAATTTTCATATCTAGTAAGTAGAAACCACCTGCTTCAAGTGCATCTTGTATTTCTGCCATTTGCTCAAGAAGTTCTTCTAGTTCTTCTGGTGTAGCAGTTCCCATTTTTTCTGTAACTTCATTTAAAGCTTTTTCCTTTTCGAATAACGGTAAAAATGCATCCGCTAGTACGTCACGGATTGTACGCCCAGGTGTTAAAACAGTATGCTGATCTAAGTAGCCGTAATGTGTGCCCGGTGTCCATTCTACACGACCTTGGTCATGAATAAGCTGACCAGTAATGATATTCATGAATGTTGATTTACCAACACCGTTTGCACCAACTAATCCAACGTGCTCACCTGCTAATAATCGCATAGATACATCTTTAAATAATGTACGATCGCCAAATGTATGTCCTAATTTTTCAACTGTTAATAAGCTCATAGTATCCTCCGTCCAACTTGAAATAGTACCTTGAATCATGATACTAAATTCTTTCATATAATGCCATCATTTCAAAATGTATATTTTTTCAAAAGAAGTGTTTGTAAATGTTAGTATATAAAAAAGTTACTTCTACCTACAGAAGTAACTTTTTGGTTATGCCTTTTGTTTAACTTCACTAACTTTCTTTTCAGCTACAATAAAATGCGGTCTACGTTTTGTTTCATAATAAATACGACCAATATATTCACCAATAACACCGAGGAATATGAGTTGAATGCCACCAATAAATAGTATAGCGGAAATGAGAGTAAAATAACCAGGAACTTCCACACCACCAAGGATGATTTGAACGAACGTAGTGATTACGTATAAAAGTCCTAAAATGGTTGTTAGTAATCCAAGATATATAGATAGACGTAACGGTTTATTATTGAATGAAATTACACCATCAATTCCGTAATTTAATAATTTTGAGAAGGTCCATTTACTTTCTCCTTCAGAACGTAATACATTTTCATATTCAATGATTAATTCGTTATAACCGATCCAAGAGAATAAACCCTTTGAAAATCTGTTGTATTCACTTAAAGACACTAAAGAATCCACTGCTCTTCGACTTAAAAGTCTAAAGTCACCAATACCATCTACTAATTCAATATCTACAAACTTATTCATTACCTTATAGTAAAGACGAGAGATGAAAGAGCGAACGGGTGAATCACCAGTTCTTGTCCTTTTTGCAATGACTTGGTCGTAGCCTTCGTTATATCCTTCTAACAGTTCTTTTATTAACGTAGGAGGGTGTTGTAAGTCAGCATCCATAATAACAATTGCATCGCCTGTAGCATATTTTAAACCTGCTAACATTGCTGCTTCTTTTCCGAAGTTTCGACTAAATGATATATAATGTACCGATGAATCTGAACTAGCTAAATCACGTAAAATATTTAATGTATCATCTTTACTACCATCATTAACAAAAACAAATTCATAATCGGTAGTTAATTTATGAATTTCAAGAGAAGTCTCTGAATAAAAGGCTCGAAGCACCTTTTCTTCATTGTAGCATGGTACAACGATTGAAAGAGTCATTTTTGACACTCCTTGTTTGTAGTAGGTTAAAACAATGTTATGCGTTTTTATATGAAGCTATCCAATTTGATAGCTTCATGATTCATTGATTGCTCATTATTGCTTTTTAAAAGAAAATTTCCGTCGTGTTTTTGGATTTGTGAAAATTAGTAAAGCTACACAAATAATTAGTGAGATGATTGATATAATCATACCTAATTTGAAGTAAGGTGTAACGTAAGTCATTTCGATTACATGTGAGCCTTTTGTAATGGGAACACCGATAAAGGCAGAATTTGCTTTCGTAAATTCTTTTTCTTTTCCATCAACTTTTATAGTCCAACCTTTACTATATGGAACAGATAAATATAGGAGCCCGTCTTTATTTGAGTTGATATCCCCTTTTAAATAATTGTTCTTATAATAAATATTTTCAAGCCTATTTTCAGTTAATTTTTTTGTTTCTTTTTGTACACTTTCATAGTTTACGATATTTGCTTGTAAGTCACCTAATTCATACTCACCTGCCATATCAATAGAGATAGTTAGGTTTTCTGGACGATCATTGCCTAAATTGTAAACAAATCTTTCTAACGGATACGAGTATGCACCAGCATCGTCACCTTTTCCTATTGTTTTTCCATTAACAGTTGCATTGAATGTACCTGTATTTTTCAATTTTAATTCTATCAGTAGATCACCAGGCGTATTAGGATAATTGATAGGTACAATCATATTTCCAAAGCCATGAACAATTAGTTTTTTTCCTTCTTTTTCCATGTTTTCGAATTTTGCTTTTTCCGTTTTAATAGATACTGCCTTTGATTTAAGGTCTTGTTTATTAAAATGATTTAATGAAAATTCTTTTGTATTATTAACGACAATAGCATGTAATAATAATTGATCACGCTGAGCGAAGTTTAATTTAGAAAACTCTTCTTCACTTATAGCCGAATCATATACATATCCTAACGGTAAGGAATAGTCATTTTTGTAAATATTATATGGTCCTACTTGCTGTAATAGTTTATATCCATAAGGTACATTCTTTGGATCTGTATCAGCACTTAATACGCGATATTTTATACCAAGCATATTTTCAAGTAGTAGTCGACTGTCAGTTTGATAAAACATTGAAGGTGTATCGTACATTTGGAATACGCCATATTTATTTTTCATAAAGTCATGGACATAATAATTAACCAAGCTTTGATACGTACTTACGCCATGATATCCTTGTAGCATTGGTGTGTTATATTCGCTATATGGATTAAGAATACGATAAAAGTCTTTATCATTTTCTTGTATGTAGCGAATTGCAGCAATTTCTTCGCTATTATCATAGCCTGGTTCGTGTAACTTTTCAGTTGAAATTTGACTCTGTCCGTAAACGGTGCTAAGTATATTATTCGCATACATATAATTCATAGAAATTGTGCTAACGAGTACGTTCAATACAACTAAAAATTGTATGAAGGGTTTAGAAATATAACGCCATAGACATACTGTAATAACAGAAAGAACGACAGTTCCGAGTAAAATGTTATCAACGTCTTGTAAAGGTTTATCAGTTACATTTATATTTATTTTTCTATAAAATGCATAAATGAATAATCCAATAGACACTAATAAACTTATTAAATAAGGTAATTTGTAGTCTTTCTTATGAATAATCATCCAATCTAGAATGTATGCAATTGTTTGGGAAATTACAAATACAAATAAATAAAACCATCTAGATTGCATTGCTGAAAAACCATTAAACACAGAATATGTATATGGAAGCATAAACAGAATAAACATGAATAACGTAAAGAATACTTTATTTTTAATGAGTTTATCACGTATAAACATTCCAAATACGATTAAGAATAAAATTAAAGCTGGTAAAGCTAATTGATGATTTTCAGCATTATACATGAAGAAAATATTTTCCATTAAATCTTTATAAAATTTATCTTCAAATAATAATGGTATCTCAAACTTTTTTGATAATCGATCAGCGCTAAATACGGCATTAACTGATGGGAGGAAGCAAACGGCGGCTAAACCGAGTGATAATCCATACAATAAACCGATTCTAATATAATAAGTTAGAAAAGAGACAATCGTTTTATTTTGTTGTGTCGCAAAGTATTGGAATAATGCATAAATGAATATGAAAATACTTGTGATAAAAGCAAAATAAAAGTTTGATGCTAACATTAAAGTGGCAGCAATTAGGAAAAGTCCGCGCTTCTTTTCGATAATATATTTATCAAGCCCCCATATTACTAATGGTAAAAATACAATAGCATCAGCCATGAAATCCCATAGTAAAGAGTGGCGGATGAAAGTAACACAGCCACCATATATAATAGCAGCAACAAAAGATGAGAATGCTGTTTTATTATGGTAACGTAAAGAACCATACATGAATACCATAGCTAAAAAGTTTTTTAAAATACTCATGTATAATTTCACGTCATATACTTGCTCAAGACTTAGTTTAGGTAGTAACAGTGTAATCCAGAAAAATGGTGATGTGCTGTAATAATAACTAAACTCTCCAAATAAATCTCCACCTAACCCATAATCAAAGGACCAAAAAAGGTTGCCATCTTTAAAGGCATGTTGTAGAAGAAACGTAAAGAAGCCAAATTGACGTAACGCATCCCCTGTACCAGAAAAGGCTTGATTAGATGTTAAAAAGAAATAATGAAAAGCAAAAGCGCACAATAATAATATTGGCATAATTATCATTGTTTTCTTGGAAAAGAATTTATTATTCGGCTTTATGCTCATAAAAATTGATAATCCTCCTTTGAAAGTCGTTACATGTAACAACTAGTTTTTAGGTAGCATATAAAAACACACCAATTTTTAAAGGTGTGTTCTTTAGTTTTAACATGAGAAAATATATATTTTTGTTGAAGCATATATATTTTTACAAGCGTTGGAGTTCATAGTTTACATGTAATTTAGTATAAGGCATTCTCAGAAAGTAAGTCAATTTGAGCTGGAATATATAGCATTTTTTTACTGAAGAAAAATGATAGTATATAAAAAAAGCAAAAAGCTTTTCCTATTTAAAAATGGAAAAGCTTTTTGCTTTTAAGTGTGTTTGCGAATGAACTTTTGTTTTATAAACCCTAAAACAAATCCACGTATTTGAGGGTCAATTACAATTCCGATCATACCGTATAGTATACCAGTAAGAGTTAAAGAAACTAATGGTGGTAAGTCGATTAATGCAATTCGGTATATACCGTAACTAATAATAAAGGCTAAGGAATTAAATATAATTCCTTTAACTAATAATTGCATGCCTTTACGAATAAAGAGGGTAAATCCGATTAATAGTGTAATTTCGGTAAGGATAGCTGCGGCAGCTGCCCCCATCATTCCATATTTACTACCTAATACAATATAACCTATGATGGCAACAACTAATCCAATAGTCATTGTTGTTGCACGTTTCCATTGCTGGCCAATCGTTGTTAAATTATCGGCTAGTGGATAGTTAATTGATTGTAAAATAACCATAAACGCTAGAATAGCAAGAGCGTTACCAGCGGGAGCGTATTCTTCTCCTAATAAACTAACAATCCAGAAACTTGGATCAGCAATAAAGGGGATAGAAATTCCCATTCCTAAAAAAGACATAAGTTTTAATTCAAAACTTGATAATTTTCTATGTTCTTCAATATTTTTCTCATTACCAAAAGCAAAAAGCCTTGGATAAAAGGCAGCTGCAATTACTCCAGGTATTTGATATAGTACAGCAGGTATTTTAGATGCAGCACCAAAGAATCCAACTTGATTATATGTTGAAACCTTTTCTAATATAATAGGGCCCAATTGTGGTAAGAGCATAATGATGATTCCGTTGATTGTGAAAATAAGTAATTGATCTAAAATGCCTTTATCCCAACCCTTATGAACTTGTGTATAACGTATTGTCATTATAAAGGCGATAACACCTGTTACAAGACTAGATACCCCGTACATAGCAGCAACCATCATAAGTGACCATTGGAAAGACATCCCTAGTAATAGGGCAGCAGCAGCTGTTACACCTTGTAGCACAGAAATAATAGCTGTAAATTGCATGCGTTCTGTTACTTGGAAGTAAGCCATTCCAACACCTTGTAAGGTTGCTCCGAACATTGTTGGTAGAACAACCCAATATACCATCGCACGTAAGTAAGCATCGGGATAGAAGAACTGGGCAAAAATAGCGAAAAGTACAGAAATTACGATAGCTAATATTAAACGAATACGTAAATAACTACTTATTAGCACGCTAATATTGGCATCGCTTCTCGTTCCTTCACGCATAAAGGTATGTGTCAAACCTGCATCTGTAAAGTAACAAATAACAGCTGAAACTGCTAACGCAGTTGTAAACATACCGTAATCACTTGGAGAAACATATCTTGCAAAGAAAATTGTTGCAATAGCCAGTACAAAACGTACAGTAATGTTTCCCACAAACAGGTAGGATGCGTTTTTTAGAATTTTATTTGTTTTCATGAGAAAAGACCTTTCTATTCTTTAGGACCCGGTTAGCTTGTCCTATTTGTAAATTTGATTTGTTCACAGAAAGAGAGAGTATCGTTATATTTTCAGTTTAAGAAAACAGAAATTTAATTCGTACAAACCAAAGCATTGCATATAGTTTTTTACTACGCTTTCCATTCTTTGAATAGATTTTACGGCAATATTTCCTTATATCTTTTTTGATTAATTGAACTTGTGATTTATCTAATCGAGAGTTTTCTTTAATATATATACAAGCGTTATTGATGACTGTATAAGGGAATAAATAAGTCTCAAGAATCTCAATCAGTGACTGAGGGTCTTTTGTAATGAAATCTTGAGATTTATTATGTACCCAATCTTTCATACGATTGAATACTTCCAACTCTTTTGTCGTTTTTAATTCATAATCTTTATACTTAGAAGAAAGATTTCCTTCTGATAAAATTCTATAATAAGTTAAGTATTCATCGACATAACATACATTTGTCACACTCATAAGTTTAAATAAAAACTCTAAATCTTCGCCCCAACTACATCCTGGTGTAAAACGAATGTTATGATCCATTACGATGGATCGTTTGAAAATCCAAGTACTTGTTTGAGCAACAACTTGATGTGTTAGGAATGCTTTTGCCATATCACCTTTAATAAAGTTTGTTGTATGTTCAACCTTCTCGCCTGTTTCTTCGTAGAAATTCATATAACCACAATAGCACGCGTCCATTTCGTTTTTATGCATACTTTTGACTTGCTTCTCAATTTTAGTTGGATGCCATAAGTCATCACTATCAAGGAAAGCGATATATTTTCCGCTAGCATTTTCGATACCTGTATTACGGGCTACCGAAACACCTTGGTTTTTTTGATGAACGTATTTTACTTGCCCTGGGTATTTTTCAGCAAGGTTTTTTACGATAGAAGGTGACTGATCTTTACTTCCATCATCTACAATTACAATTTCGATGTTTTTATATGTTTGATCTAGTATTGACTGTATCGTTTCTTCAATATATTTTTCCGTGTTATACAGGGGTATGACAACAGAAACAAGTTGCTTTTGTTCCATCATAGAATTTTTATCTCCTCAAGTTTTTTATGTCTTGCATCATATATACAAGCCTTTGGAAAGGAAGAAGATTACAAGAACATCTGTATAAGTTTAACGCATATAAACTTTGTAAATCAACTTTCTATTGTTGTACTTTGTATAAAAAGTATTTATTATAGAACGTATTGTGTTGTAAAAATATAGAAAAAAATTTTGAAGGTTATGTATCTGAAGGGAGAAGATGAGATGTTAGGGCGATTTACTCGCAAATCTAATATAGTCCTTTTAGGGATTATTATGATTGTCGGGTTTGCACTTCGTTTTGCAACTTTACAAACACATGGTGCAGATCTATCTATAGCTAGCGATGATATAGGTTATCAAAAAACGGCAAATATTTTATTGGAAACAGGGATGTTAACATACCATGAACCAGATAAACCAACGATTCATATTATGCCGGGTTTTCCAGCCTTATTAGCTGCTGTATTTTACTTTTTTGGAAATGGCAGTGAAGGTATTTTTATAGCCAAATTAATCATTATTCTATTAGGAGTACTTAGTATTTTGCTAACTTATAAGATTGGTACTTATTTATTGAATCCTGCTGCAGGATTAATAGGTGCTTTCTTATTAGCTGTGTATCCTCCAGAGATTGTTATGGAAAATTTAACTTTAACAGAAGGGCCGTTTCTACTCCTTTCATTAGGATTAGTATATTGGAGTTTAAAATTAGCTGATACTCATAAAACGAAACATCTTCTGATTGTATTAATTTTCTATTTTTTAGCACTGTACCTCCGCGTACAAATTGCCTTATATCCAATCTTATTATTTGGGTATCTTTTAATGAAACGCTATCCATTCCGGGTTATGATGAAGCAGGCGATTATAAGCATAGGAATAGGACTTATCGTACTTGGACCATGGTGGGCCCGCAATTACATTCAATTTGATAAATTTATCCCACTAACTGCAGGGGCAGGGAATCCGTTATTACTTGGAACGTATCAAGGGGAAGGTTACCCAGAAGGTAAGGATATGGGGGAACTTGAAATAGAATTACATGCAAAGTACCCTAATCTTGAAGCGCATGAATTTATGGAGTTAGAAGAAAAAATAGCCATTGATAAAATGAAAGAATGGTGGAAAACGAATAAGGGCTCTATGATAGAGAGTTATTTAGTCTTGAAACCAGAAATTCTTTGGAAAAAACCGTATTATTCTATAGAGCATAATATTGAAGTATTCAATGTTTCTGCAAAGGATATGAATGAAATATATAATTTTATTAAGACGACGTTTTTAATATGTACAGTACTTTCATTTATTTTCCTTTTAAAAAGGTGGAGAGAGACTACATTTTTATGGTTAATCCTTTTACTGCAAACAGCTTTAACGTGTTTTTATGTTGCATATGAACGATATGCATTACCGTTAATACCATTCTTATTTATTATAATTGGAGTAGGGACCGTGGCAACGATTATGAAAATTAATAAATTATTGATTAGAAAAAAATAATTTGCAATAAAAAACATCTTAATTTTTTTAAAAAATTAAGATGTTTTTTGTATATATTAATATTTAAATAGAAAACTATTCGTTATCGGTTTCAGTTTGTGTTACTTTTAATTTTTGCTTTAATAACGCATAATCTTGCGTTAATGTTACAAGTTGATGATGTAATTTAGAAATTTTTCTTGTTAAGTCAAAAATTAAGATGAAACAGAATAATAGTCCAAATAAAAATAAAACAGATGGAGGATATTCTACGTGTAATAGTTGTCCAATCCAATTTATAATTTTTTCAGTAGAACTTAAAATTGCCATTGAAACACAAACAAAAATCCATAAAATGGCATATTTAGTTTCTAAAGCTCCACGACGAATGGAATTAATAATTAATAAAAATAATAATAGAATGAAGATAAATGAAAAGGTAATTATAGGCATTTATTATCAACCTTTCACAATTTTTTGCATCAATATAGCAAGGCTTACTTTAATCATGTAATATGCAGATTTAAGAGGTGTAATAGAAGATTGTCCCCCTTGGCGCTCTTGCATATTTACAGATATTTCATTAATGCGTAATTTTTTCTTTTTTAAATGAATAAGGACTTCTGGTTCTGGATAATCTTTTGGATAATTATGTGCAAAAATCTTAATTACTTCTCGATTGATAGCACGATACCCAGAAGTTGGATCCATAAAGGTTTGTTTTGTTAGTACTTTCAGTAGAGCAGTAAAATAAAAAATACCAACTCTTCTGGAAATACTACCTTTATAAGCTGTTTTCTCTGTAAAACGTGAACCTAGCACCATATCGCATTGGTCTTCAGCAATAGGTTTTATAATTTTGTACAAGTCATCAGGATTATGTTGCCCATCAGCATCGAACTGAATTGCAATATCATATCCATTTTCATAAGCGTATTTATAACCAGTTTGTACAGCTGAGCCAATACCTAGGTTATATGGTAAGTTCACAAGGTGAACAGGAAAATCATTTACGATTTGAGCTGTTTTATCATGTGATCCATCATTAATAACGCAAATGCTTAATTCTGTAAAATGCTGTTTTAGTTTTAATAGTCTTGTTAATGTATCTGCAATTGCTTCTTCCTCGTTATACGCAGGAATAATAATTAACGTTTTTGGTATTGAAATTGGTACCTCAATAGACATTATCGCACCATCCCTTATATACTTAATTATATTATAGTTATTTTTAAACGAACCTTATCTAATATACCATTAATAGTATAGCAAAATAAAGGAAAAACTGGTGGGTTATTTTAGGAGACAAACAGTAAATAAAAGATAAGAGCTGGAATTTTTTTATAATAAAAAATACATGCAAGGATGAAATAAACCTGTGCATGTATGAAGTGAGAGTAGCGTATTATATATTCCATGGCTTACTTAAAGTTAAAACTTCAGCCATCTCTTTACTTTTTAAACGTCCCTTTTTTCGGTTTTCCGCGCGTTCTAAACCGGTTGTGTGTAACCAATGTTCTTCCTGAGTTTCAGGGAGTACTTGTGGTACGGACGAAGGTTTTCCATCTTTTATTGCCACAAATGTAATAAAGCAAGTAGCGGCAATTCTACGCTCGCCTGCTAATAAATTTTCTGCGATTACTTTTACGAAAACTTCCATTGAAGATTTCCCTGTATAACATACAAATGCTTCATAACAAACAGAATCAGCTTGGTGAATTGGAGTTAAAAAATCAACTGAATCAATAGATGCTGTTACGCAATGTTTACGACTATGTCTTGCAGCCGCAATCGAAGCAATACTATCAATTTCTGCTAATAATTTCCCTCCAAAAAGTGTTTGGTGATTATTTAAATCGTTAGGAAAAACACGTGTTGTCTTAATTGCTTTAGATTCTCGCATGAATTTCTTTTCCATATATTCAGCCCCTATAGTCTGTTTTCAATCAGAATAATATGTGTAAGTGGATTACTCATATTAGATATTTAATGAAGTAAAGTGTATTCCAAAAGAGGATTATTTAAACTTCTGTATTTGTATTCATGTAACTGAAAGAAAATTTATTTTATCTAAAATGTAGTGTAAAAGAGGATTCGCTTACATTGCAAGTAAAAAGTAATGACTATGTATTTGTCATAGAAATTCTCTATCAGCCGTGTACCCATTCATGGTAGAATCGTTTTGTTATGAATGGAAATAGAGGTGCAATGGACATATGAATCATATACAAACAAATTTTTCATCTTTCTTCAATAAAATTATGATCGGTGCGATGCTCGCATTTTTTGTTTATAGTTGTTGGGCAGCATTTGAGACAAGTAAGCAATTTTTTGGAGGAAGTACAACAAGTGTAACAATCATATTGGCAATTTTCGTCATACTCATTTTGCTAGTGACATCAATTCTACAATATCGTTTTACAGATAAACAATTTCTTACTTTTCTTATAAGTATAACTATAGTTGTAAGGCTTAGTATGCTGTTATTTGTAGATGCTCCAATAATTGGTGATATGAAAGTGATGTATGAGTCTGCAAAGCAGATTGCAATTGGTAATAATATAGGGACTGTAACTCATTTACCTTTTATTATATATGAGTCAATAATTATTCGTATATTTGGTGATACATTATTCGCTTTACAACTATTTAATGTGTTATTTTGCGCAGGAACCTCATTTTTTATTTATCGTATTGCGGCAATGGTTTTTGGAGAAGAATGCGGTCGTATTGCTTCCGTATTTTATGCTCTGTATATTCCAAATATATTCATGAGTTCCGTATTAACTCCTGAGTCACTTGCAATATTTTTATTTTATTCTGCTTGTTACATACTTTTATATAAAGGATTAGATCATCCTTATATGTGGGTGTTTTCGGCAATTTTATTTGCATTTAGTAATATGATTTTCCCAATGGGATTATTTCTTCCTATTTTTATCACGGTATATGTATTATTAATCGAAGTATTTCAATCAGCAACGAAACAAAAGGTGTTACTAAAGATGATAGGGATACTTATTCTATTTTATAGTGCCCATTTTGGTGTGAATTATGGAATTAAAACAATGGGGATGTCACAATATACGATTGCAAATGAGACGTATGTTCAATCTGTTTTAATTGGAAAAACCCAACATGAGGAAAAAATATCAAAAAATCAAAGTGTAACAGAGCATATTGATCAAAAGTTAAAAGAGATTGAGGGAGAAAGATTTAAACTTTTAGAACCGATAATAAATCAGTTTTCAGATGAGGGGATAAATTCTATTCTTTTCAAATGTGAAAAACTGATATATATAGCAGTAATATTGTTTATGACTATAGCTCTATTACACTTCCTTATTAAGAAACAACAAAATGAGGGATATATGTTGTTCTTATTTTTCATTAGTGGCTACGTATTGTTAAAGCTCTTCCAAGTAGATATGGCATATTACAATGTAATTATGCCAGCATTGTTTATTTTGCAGAGCTTTGGTATTTATATGAGTTATGTGTATTGTCAAAAAATATTTTTCAGAAAATAAAAAGAATCCATTCTGGATTCTTTTTTGATGGGAGATGAAATTTAGTAGTCAGTGTAGATGAAAAGTATGCCTGACCTGAATTTTATCCCGCTATTTTCTAGGCAGTAAGACCCCCATCTCAAAATTCAGCGAAAGCAAAGAAATTAGGTGGGAACCCTGCTGCTCGTAAAAGCCTGATTGGTGAGGGCTAATAATCAGTGGGGAATGAACAAAACTCCCACTGATTAAAGTTTTACTTTATCTTATCGATTTAGTTCTAGTTGCAAATTATCGGCTGTTAGAGCCATTTGTGAGGAGTCATCTTGAATTCCTTTCATTACTTGTGAAATAGCTTGTAGTTCGTGTTCAATTTTCTTATTCTGTTCTTTTGAGTTAGACATATCTTGTACGATTTCTTGGAAGTATCGATCTGTTGCCGACATACTATCCGTTCCTTCCGATACGAGAGAGCTAATTTGTTTCACGGAAGACGAGACACGGGTAATTTGTTCATTTGTTTTTTCGACGAGCTTTGTAACGTTAAATATAGATTCTTTCGTTTGCTCTGATAATTTTCGGATTTCACCAGCAACAACAGAAAACCCCTTCCCAAATTCTCCAGCACGTGCAGACTCGATAGCAGCGTTTAGTGCGAGTAAATTTGTTTGCTCCGCAATTGATTTAACAATATCTATGATTTCATTAATTTTGTTAGAAATATTAAGAAGTTCATGAGTATCTGTAATAATCGTTTCCATATTCATTTGAATAGATCCCATTCGTTTATTCTGCTGGTTTAATTGTTCTTTCCCTTTATTCGCTTTTTCTTCAGATGTTGTAGCTAATGATGTACCTGTTTTAGCGATCTCTACAATAGTTTCAGATTTGGCGGTTAGTTTTTGAATAGAAGAGCTTGTTTTTTCAGATACAGCAGCTAGTTCTGTTGCGATATGCGTAATTGTCATAGCAGTTAGTTCTTTTTCTTTTTCATGCTCTTTTTGCATTCTTTCATATTCAGATTCATAAGCTGCAAGAACAAGTTCTTGTTCAAGAGTGAATAATTTATTTATGACATTTATAGAATAGGAAAAATCATCGATTGTCGTTATTTTTGTTTGCAAAATCTTCATGATAGAGCGGAATAATTCTTGATAAGCAGCAGTATACCATTTTCGATGTAAACCAATTTGTACATGTCTTTTGGCGATCCTAACACGTTGTTCAATAAAATCTTCATGCATATTGCCGCTGAATAATTCTTTAATATGTGTTTTTAAAGTTTGTTTTAGTTTTGGAATAGAGCTGTAACGTTCAATAATAGTAATTAAATTAGGTTGTTTTGTAATGTTGGCATAGAATTTTTCAGTAATCCAATCAATTTCTGCATAAATAAAAGGCTGTAGTACTTTTACAACTTGTAAATCTTCTTTTGAAATATGTAGCATATCCATTTGAATTTTCAATTCAGAATTAGTAGGGACATTAAAAGTTATTTGTTGGTCCTTACTTAATTCGATTATACTGGCATTTGTTTTATTAATACTTTTTTTGAAAACCCCAAGCATCATTCTTCCTCCCCTGTATATAAAGCGTTTTCAATTTTAAAACTAATATAGAGTAATTATATATGCTTATATACAATTACTCTATATTAGTTCGTTGAATAGTATATAAATTAAGAGAATTCTAGATAGAATTCTCTTAATGGCCTTTATTAATTTTAGCATGTGTTTTAAAGAAAACAGGGAAATGCACATTATATATTACAGTGACGACACGAATAACAAATGTTACTAATAAACAAACATAAAAAGCTAATACGTGCGCCCCCATAGCGTGTGTGATTAGGAAGCTAATTGCTCCTAAGATAGAAGCGATTGCGTAAATCTCTTTTCGGAATACGTAAGGGATATCTTGAGCGCAAATGTCACGCAAAATACCGCCTCCAATACCTGTAATGACTCCCATTGAAACAACTAGAAATGAGGCGTCAACATGATGTGACATTGCCGCATTTGCACCAATAGCTGTAAAAACGCCTAAGCCAACAGCATCAGAAAGCATAATAACGACTTGAAGTTTATTGATACGCTCAAAAAACATACAAGTAAATAATGCTGATAATACACTTACGAAAAAGTAAATGGGTTTTACAAATGCGACAGGGGGCAGGTTACCAATCATGATATCACGAATAATACCGCCGCCGAGCGCAGTAGCTACAGCTAAACAAAGGACACCAAATAAATCTAAATCTTTTTTTAAACCAACTAATGTACCAGAAATGGCAGCGGCGATAATGCCAAGAAACGTAAATATATCGATTAATAACATGGCCTTAATCCCTTCCTCTTAAAGATGTTCCAGAGAAAAAATATACACTAAAGTATTGGAAATAACAATTACTTTTCGCTACATGTAGAAAAACGGATAAAATACATAAAGAAAGCGTTTGAAAATGTTTGGAAAATAGACATAAAGTATTTTGAAAAAGGTATGAAAAGATTAACTTTACATTTTTTGATGTTACCTATTTGGTGAAATATTACAGTGATAGGCACTTTATTTATGCTTGTATAAATTGATAAATAAATATGTATATACTGACAAAAATAAGGGGATGGTTGTTAGATAGCTTTTGTAAAAATAGGGGATTATAGCTAAAGGACAGTAATTTCTATTATTGATTAATACTTGTCCTGGCTAGTTTTAGCTGGAAAAATAGTTCTCGATTTGAATATGAGTTATGTTATAATTGCTAGGTGTGTTTTAACGATAATAAATTATGATTAAAAGATAATGTTAAGATTTTGTATGGAGGTCTTGGAATGTTAGCAAATCAAGCTAGGGTTAGATTTGAGCATTTTTTGCTCTTTTTTATTATTTTACAGCCTGTTTTAGATTTATTAACGTCTCTTAGCATCACTTTATTAAAGTCAAATGCTACCGTTGGAATTTTAGTAAGATTCCTTATTATGGCTGTTGGTGGCATTTACATTTTAATTCAGGCAAAAGAGAAGGAAAATAGAAAGTTTTTAATTTATCTTATATTATTAGCCGGAGTTTTAGGAGTAGGATTTATTAATAACAAATTAGTTAAGGATCCTATTGTACTTAGTGAAGAAGTTAAATTCGTTGCGAAAGCATTATATATATATATCATGCTGGGATCATACATTTTAGCTTTAAAATCATTGAAAAAGACAGTTAATATTAGTGATAAGGTTCGAAATAGTATTGTATATTCTACATTAATCATTAACGCAATTATGGTTATTTCTATTTCAACATCTACTGACTTTGGTAGTTATGAATGGATGAAAGTGGGTTCTCGAGGTTGGTTCTATGCAGGGAATGAACTAGGTTCAATCTTAGCTATTATTTTCCCTATTGTAGTACTATATTCTATTCAAAAAACAAAGAGCTGGAAACACATTTTATATTGGATTCCATCACTTTTAATGATTTATTCGCTAATTCAAGTTGGTACAAAAGTAGGGATGGGCTCAATTGGTGCTACGTTAGCGGCAGCAATCGGGATTATTTTACTACAATTATTATTTGATAGAAAAAATCCGAACAAAAAATCCCTTGCGCTTAATGCAGTAATTGCTATTGTCCTATTAGCTGGTGTAGTTGGAACGTTTAAACAAACGCCATTAGCACAAAATATGGGTATTCACAATAATTATTTATCAGAGCAAAATGTGGCACAGCAAGGTCAAAAAGAAAAAGAAATTAAAGAGAAGCTGAAAAAAGAGCAAGAACTTAAAGCAAAAGAAGAAAATCATCATAAAGTTGAAAAGCCAGAAGAAAAGGCGAAGATAGAAGAGGAAGTTAAGAAAGAGCTTGAGAAAGAGCAAAAGAAAGAAAATCAAGAAAATCTTATTTTCAGTGGACGTCAAGTATATGAAGAAAGACATAAGCAGTTCTTTAAAGAAGCACCAGTGTCACAAAAGTTATTAGGCATGGGTTATGCAGGTAACTTTAAATACAATGAACAAAAGCAGCCAGATCCAAAACTAATTGAAATGGACTTCCATGATTGGTTTTATGATTTCGGGATTATTGGCTTTGTATTACTAATGATTCCATTTATTTATTACGGGCTAAGAATTCTACTAGCATTTGCTACGAGATTTAAGGACATATTTAATATAAAATATGGAATGATTTCAGCAAGCTTATTGTTAGCGTTAGGTATTGCTTATATTGCAGGACATATTTTAACAGCACCAGGAGTTGGGATTTACTTTGTAGTGGTGTTAGCTTATCTAATAGTAGACCTAGAAATTGAATGATAAAAATAAAAGCTAACTTTTGTTAGCTTTTATTTTTTAGTACAGTAAAATAAAAATAGATGGAAACGTAGCGAGGATTTAAAGGAGGAAAAAATATGAGAATATTGCATATGAATGCAGGAGCAGAAGATGGGGGAGGGAAAACACATATTATTTCACTTCTCGATCAGTTTCCAACTGGTGAAGTAGAATTAGCAGTATTTGAAGATGGAATTGTTGCGAAAGAAGCAAGGGAGTTAGGGATAAAAGTCCATGTGTTTTCACAAAAATCGCGCTATGATTTATCCATTTTAAAGAATATAAGTAAATTTATTAATAAAGAAAAATTTGATGTAGTTCATACGCATGGCCCTAGGGCTAATTTCTATGTTTCTTTAATGAAAAAGAGAATAAAGGCAAAATGGGTAACGACTATTCATAGTGATCCATTTCAAGACTTTACTAAACAGGGCTTAAAAGGTTGGATTTTTACGAAATTAAATTTGAAAGCCTTAAAAAATATAGACTTATTTTTCGTTGTAACAAATAGATTGAAAAAAAGCCTGGCAGCATTAGGTATTTCAAATGAAAAGATGCATGTTATTTATAATGGAATTGAATACGATAAGGAAAAAGCAGAAGGCTATAATAAAAAAGAAATGTTCAATATTGATGAAGATGTATTTACGGCAATCCAAGTAGCACGATTACATCCTGTCAAAGGACATGAAGTTTTATTTGATGCGTTACAACAAACAAAATTAGAGAAAATTAAAGTATTATTAGTTGGTGATGGCCCATTAGAAGAAAATCTAAAGTCATTAGCTACTGAAAAAGGGATTAACGATAAAGTAGAGTTTTTAGGACATCGTCAAGATGTAAAACAATTATTTGCGTCGTCACATGTAAATTTATTAACTTCCCATAGTGAAGGGTTCCCACTAGTTTTATTAGAAGCGGCAAATCAACGCGTACCATCAATTGTGACTAGGGCTGGAGAAATTGAACCCTTAATCGTAGATGAAACTTACGGATGGATTGTACCGACAGGTGATGGAAAGGCATTGGCATTAGCTTTAGAAGAAGCGTATGATAAGTGGAAAACTGGAGAGTTAGCAGCAATGGGTAAACATATTTATGAGCATGCTACTATGAACTTCTCACTTCAAAAACTATATGAAGATACAAAGGAAACATATAAGCAATTAATAGCAAAAAACTTGTAATGATAGAGAGGATAGTTAACTATGGCAGTACAAACAGTTGATATTCTAGGCGTTCCTTTTTCTACAATGACAATGGATGAAACGGTCCAATATTTAAAAGAACAACTAGAATCGGAGCGAACTCATACGTTTCAGGTAGTAACAGCAAACCCTGAAATTGTTATGTGTGCAAAAAAGGATGAAAAGTTCTATCAAACATTATTGAATACAGATTTAATTACACCTGATGGCATTGGTGTTGTAAAAGCAAGCGGTATGCTTGGTACACCTTTAAAAGAACGTGTAGCAGGTTTTGATTTAATGTGTAATTTACTGGCGAAGTTATCAGAAGATAGCAAACCGGTATCTGTTTTCTTATTAGGTGCAAAGCCGCATGTTGTGCAAGCTGCAGCAGAGCATTTAACAAAGACATATTCAGCTGTATCCATTGCTGGTATACAAGATGGTTATTTTAAACAAGAAGACGAAGAGAATATTATTTCTCGCATTCAAGAAGCAAAACCAGATTTATTACTTGTTGCACTTGGTTTCCCGAGACAAGAAAACTTTATCCAAAACAATAAGCATCGTTTAGAAACGAAAATGGCTGTTGGAGTGGGTGGAAGTTTAGACGTATGGGCTGGAGAGGTAAAACGTGCACCAAAATGGATTCAAGCGATTCATTTAGAGTGGTTTTATAGATTATGCAGTAATCCAACACGCTGGCGTCGTCAGTTAGTATTAGCGGAATTTTTAAAAGAAGTAATGCGTTCGAAAAAGTAGCGAAATATCGCTGCTTTTTTTATTTGTTCATTTTTAATAAATTGAAACTTTAATCAGTGAGGCATCCCCACTGATTATTAGCCCGCACCAATCAGGATAGACGTTTTACTTTTTGGGAATGATGAAGGAGAATTTTTTACACAAAAGTATTTTACTTATACAATTCACACATGTAAAATGATGTGTAAAGACACCTGTGTAAGGAGGACTTCTAGTGGGCAAGGTAAAAGAAATTTCGAAGCGCAAACTACTTGGGATAGCTGGGCTTGGATGGCTATTTGATGCAATGGATGTTGGAATGCTTTCATTTGTAATGGTAGCCTTGCAAAAGGATTGGGGATTAACGAGCCAGGAAATGGGCTGGATAGGCAGTATTAACTCAATCGGTATGGCAGTAGGAGCGCTTATTTTTGGAATACTATCAGATAAAATAGGACGAAAATCAGTCTTTATTATTACATTATTATTATTTTCTATCGGTAGTGGTTTAACTGCATTAACGACGACACTCGCGATGTTTCTCGTTTTACGCTTTTTAATTGGCATGGGGCTTGGCGGAGAGCTTCCGGTTGCCTCTACACTAGTATCAGAGAGTGTTGAAGCGCATGAACGTGGGAAAATTGTTGTGTTATTAGAAAGTTTTTGGGCAGGTGGATGGCTAATTGCAGCTCTTATCTCGTATTTTGTTATTCCTAAATATGGTTGGGAAGTTGCGATGGTATTGAGTGCAGTTCCAGCACTATATGCTTTATATTTAAGATGGAATTTACCGGATTCCCCAAGGTTCCAAAAAGTTGAAAAAAGGCCATCTGTTATTGAAAATATAAAATCAGTTTGGTCTGGGGAATATCGTAAAGCAACAATTATGCTATGGATTCTATGGTTTTGTGTTGTCTTTTCCTATTATGGAATGTTCCTTTGGTTACCGAGTGTAATGGTGCTAAAAGGATTTAGTTTAATAAAAAGTTTCCAATATGTACTTATTATGACATTAGCTCAACTTCCAGGATATTTCACCGCTGCTTGGTTTATTGAACGTCTCGGTCGTAAATTTGTTTTGGTTACGTATTTAATCGGGACAGCTTGCAGTGCCTATTTGTTTGGGGTTGCGGATTCATTAACAGTATTAATCGTTGCAGGTATGTTACTATCCTTCTTTAATTTAGGTGCTTGGGGAGCATTATATGCCTATACACCTGAGCAGTATCCAACGGTTATTCGTGGTACAGGTGCAGGAATGGCAGCAGCATTTGGTCGTATTGGTGGTATTCTTGGACCATTATTAGTGGGGTATTTAGTTGCCTCAGAAGCTTCACTATCATTAATATTTACGATTTTCTGTGGATCAATTTTAATTGGGGTATTTGCTGTAATAATACTTGGTCAGGAAACGAAGCAACGAGAATTAGTATAAAGTGAAATTTTAAACGTATCCCTGATCATTTATTACCCTACAATACTCAGCTCTTTATAGGTAGTTAGTGTAGGATAAAGGGAGAGAGGAAACCGAAGTGGTTTCCTTTTTTCTGTTTTTTTAGATAAATAATGGTATAGTAAGAAAAAGGGATTATTTCTTATAAAAGCGAATGTATACAGCAGAGCATATGGACAAAGAATTAGGTGGTTGAAGAAATGAAAATTTTACTGATCATGGAAGAGGCAGAAGAGAGAAGAGAGTTAGCTGAAAATTTCACTGAAAATATGAGAAATGTAGAATGTTTTGAAGCAAAGACAGGAACAGAATCTTTATTTATGATGAAAAAACATATACCAGACTTTGTTTTTTTAAGTTCCAAATTACTAGATGGTACTGGTTTTGAATATGCAAGTTTATTACGAGAAATAAATTGCTATACAAAATTTATTTTTGTAGGTGAAAACATAGAAGAATCTATTACAGCTTTTCGTTTCCAAGCATTTTATTATTTATTACGACCATTTCGTGAAGAAGATTTACAATTTCTTTTATATAAAATAGGTAAAGAACAAGGTGAGAAAGCAAAGAGTTATTTGCGTAAACTACCGATAGAAAGTCAAGAGGGTATACGATACATTCTTCCAGAAGATATCGTATATGTAAGTAAAAATAAAGAAAATAAAACTGTTTCAATTTACACAACGAATAATCAGTATATTTCAACATATACACTTCAGGAATTAGAAAATAAGCTAAATGTATATGATTTTTTACGTGTGCATAAAAGCTATTTAATTAATATGTCATATGTAAAAGAACTGAAACCTTATTACAATGGCACGTATAATTTGTATTTAGATAGGTATGATGAGCAACCGATTCCAGTCAGTCGTAATTATGTAAAACGCCTTCGAAATAACATTGAATTATAGTAGGTAATGAGAGTATTTTAACATGATAAACTGAAAATCCTTCATGATAGGGAGGATTCAAGTTAAATATTCAGAAAATTTAGTACAATCTCCACTAAGAAATAGTATTGGGGGAATTGTATGTGAAGACATTGAAATCAATCTTACTTTGGAGCGTTATTACAGCAGTAGGAGCAGGTGCTTTTGGGGTAATAGCTTTATCACAAGGTGAAACCATTAATGCTGTATGGCTCTTAGTAGCTGCCGTATGTGTATATGCAGTTGCTTATCGCTTTTATAGTAGATTTATAGCGAGAAAGGTTTTTAATTTAGATGATAATCGGCAAACACCAGCCCATACATTAAACGATGGGAAAGACTATGTTCCAACAAATAAGTGGGTATTGTTTGGACATCACTTTGCAGCGATTGCTGGGGCGGGACCTTTAGTGGGACCGATTTTAGCAGCACAAATGGGATATTTACCAGGGACCATTTGGATTATTGTTGGGGTAGTTGTTGCGGGAGCTGTCCAAGATTTTGTCATTTTATTTGCTTCGATGAGACGTAATGGTAAATCGTTAGGAGAAATGATTAAAGATGAGATTGGACCTGCTACAGGACTAATTGCAATGATAGGTATTTTAGGAATTATGATTATTTTATTAGCAGTATTAGCGTTAGTCGTAGTAAAGGCACTAATCGGAAGTCCTTGGGGAATGTTTACGATAGCAGCAACGATTCCTATCGCTATTTTAATGGGAGTTTATATGCGGTATATTAGGCCTGGTCGTGTTGGAGAAGGATCAGTAATTGGTATTATCCTACTTATTTTATCTCTTGTTGGAGGACAGTATGTAGCAGAAAATCCAACACTTGCAAGTATGTTCACATTTAGTGGTGAAACAATTGCTATTATGCTTATTGTATATGGATTTATTGCATCTGCATTACCAGTTTGGATGTTATTAGCACCACGTGATTATTTAAGTACATTTTTAAAAGTCGGAACAATTGTAGGTTTAGCAATCGGTATTTTAATTGTAGCACCAGATTTACAAATGCCAGCAGTTTCAAAATTTATTGATGGAACTGGTCCTGTGTTCTCTGGAAACTTATTCCCGTTCTTATTTATTACTATTGCTTGTGGTGCAGTGTCTGGATTCCATGCTCTCGTTTCATCAGGTACGACGCCGAAGATGATTGAGCAAGAGGGACACGCACAGCCAATCGGTTATGGAGCAATGTTAATGGAGTCGTTTGTAGCAGCGATGGCGATGATTGCAGCTTGTGTATTAACACCGGGAACGTATTTTGCAATTAATAGTCCCGCAGCACTTATCGGTACAGATGTCTCGCAGGCAGCTCAAGTTATTTCCTCATGGGGATTTGCTATTACACCAAATGAACTAAAAGATCTCGCTGTAAATGTTGGAGAGCAAACGATTTTATCACGTACAGGTGGTGCGCCAACATTAGCGATAGGTATGGCATATATTTTCTCACAAGTAATAGGTGGAACGGCCATGATGGCATTTTGGTATCATTTTGCGATTCTCTTTGAAGCTCTATTCATTTTAACAACAATTGATGCCGGAACGCGTGTCGGCCGATTTATGATTCAAGATATTTTAGGGCATGTATATAAGCCATTTGGGAAAACGGATTCTACATTAGCGAATGTAATCGCTACAACATTATGTGTATTAGGGTGGGGATATTTTTTATACCAAGGGGTAATAGATCCGCTCGGTGGAATTAATACATTATGGCCACTTTTCGGTATTGCAAATCAAATGCTAGCAGGTATTGCATTATTACTTGGAACGACAATTTTGTTCAAAATGGGAAAAAAGGCGTACGTTTGGGTAACACTTATTCCAACTGTCGGGTTGCTGATTGTAACGATGACGGCGGGGTATCAAAAGCTATTTCATGAAAATCCTAAAATTGGATTTCTATCGCATGCAAAGGTATTTCAGGGAGCATTAGATGAGGGAAAAGTGTTAGCGCCAGCTAAAAATGTCGCTCAAATGAAGCAAATTATTTTCAATGATTATATCGATGCAGCGCTTTGCGGAATTTTTATGATAGTTGTAATTGCTGTGTTAATTTCAGCACTTCGAATTTGGATCCAAGTATTAAGAAATAAGCCAATGCCGTTAAAAGAGGCACCATATATTCCTAGAGATGAAAGTGAGTCGAGGAACTATGCTTAAAAAGTTGTGGCAAGTATGGAGTGAAAGAAAACGCTTTATTAGTTTGCTCGTTGGGGTACCAAGTTATGAAGTATACGTAGAGCATATGAAACAACATCATCCTGAAGAAGAGGTTTTATGTCAAAAGCAGTTTTTTGCTGAGGCACAAGAAGCAAGATTTAACGCAAAGGGTGGAAAAATATCACGCTGTTGTTAATGAAAAAAGGGCGAGTTTTCGCCCTTTTTATTTTTTGCTGTTTCACGTGGAACAGCAAAAAATAAACAAAAACTTTGGGAATTAAAGGTATTTCGTATACAATAAAGTGAGGAAGGGGATAGATGGAAAAGTAGGGAGATTATTTTATGTTAAGAGACTTATTTGTAAATACAACAATTATTCTTTCCTTTATTTTTATTGGAGGACAGCTTTTAAGGGATAAGCCGTTAAAAGAAGGATTCTCTTTTTGGCAGAAATGTGTAGTCGGTATTTTTACTGGAATATTAGGTATATTGCTAATGTATTTCGGTGTTCATGTTGGTACTATCCTATTAGATTTGCGCTACTTAGCTGTCATTTTAGCCGTTATAATTGGAGGACCAATAGCAAGTACTATAACTGTAGGTATGATTTTAGTAATTAGGCTATTATTTATGGATTATTCATTAGCTTCTCAAGTGGCTTTTTATACAATCATTGCAATAGGAATAGGTAGCATCTTTCTTTCGCGTATGAGGCTTTCCTTAGGGGAAAAGTGGGTATGGTTACACACATATATTTTATCTATTCTAATTCCAGCGCTATATATATGGTTAATTAAAGACATTCAAGTAGTAGGATTATATTTCATTTCTAGTATTACTACAGGTTACATAACATTCATAAGTGCAAACTATGTTTTACAATCTAACGAGTTATTTCAAACGATGAAGCAATACGCGACGATAGATGCATTGACAAGACTAGGAAACGTAAGGCAGTTTGATTTAGAGATGAATCGTCATATTAGTAATAAGAACATGAAAAATGATCCATTTTGTTTATTGCTTATAGATATTGATCACTTTAAGTATGTAAATGATATGTATGGGCATCCTGCAGGGGACGAAGTGTTAAAACAAGTAGGATGTATTTTACGAGAAACTTCACAATTTCCGGATTTGGCTTTTCGAAAGGGTGGAGAGGAGTTTGCGCTTTTGATACCAAATATGGGATTAGCTTACGGAGTTCGTGTGGGCGAGCAAATTCGTACAGCTGTTGAAAATCACCCATTTCAATTGTTAGATGGAAAGAAAATAAAAATTACGGTTTCGGTAGGAGTTTCAGAATATGAAGAATCACCGGAGCAATTTATTCAAGCGGCGGATGATGCGTTATACTACTCGAAACGAAATGGGAGAAATAAGGTCAGCTCTGCATCTTAAAGATAAGATGACCAGAAGACATAAAGCTTATAAAAAACACTCACAGAGGCAATGTATGAACTTTGTGAGTGTTTTTTATTTATATATTAGACAAGTTCTTTTGATACAACGAATTTACGATATGCACCATGGTGAGTTGGACCTACGTATTCGTTAATTTTGAATGAGTAACGAATAGCAGCTGTGATGAATTCTTTAGCAGTTTTTACTGCTTCTTTCACAGGTTTTCCTTTTGCAAGTTCTGCTGTAATTGCAGCAGAATATGTGCAACCTGCGCCGTGTGTATTTGTAGTATCAATTTTTTCTGATTCTAAAAGATCGAATGTTTCTCCATCATATAGGACGTCGATTGCAGTTTCCGTACCAAGTTTGCTTCCACCTTTAATTAGTACGTATTTGGCACCTAAAGCGTGGATTTTCTTCGCTGCTTCTTTCATGTCCTCAAGAGAATTAATTTTCACACCGCTTAATTGGTAAGCTTCAAATAAGTTTGGCGTTACAACTAATGCCTTTGGCACAAGAACGTCACGTAAGCAATCGTTCGTTTCAGGGTGTAATGCTTCATCTGCACCTTTACATACCATAACAGGGTCAACTACTACATTTTTGAAATTGTGCTTTTCGATTGTTTCTGCAACCATTTCAATAATTTCTACTGATCCAAGCATACCTGTTTTTAAAGCGTCTACGCCAACACCTTCAATTGTTGTTTCTAATTGTGGTTTTAATGTAGAAGCTGGGATTGGAAATACGTTATGTGCCCAACCGTTATGTGGATCCATCGTTACGATTGTTGTAAGAGATGTCATTCCGTATACGCCCAGTTCTTGGAATGTTTTTAAATCTGCTTGTATACCAGCACCGCCACTTGTGTCAGAACCAGCGATAGTAAGTGCTTTATTTAATGTCATTATGAAAGCCCCCTCGAGTGATATAATGAAAACTATGTTCTCACCATTATATCAATGTTACGAATAAGTACAAAGTGAAAAGTAGATGATTTATTTTAAGAGCTATTTAAAATCTTGTATGCAGGAGACTGAGTATGTTTCGAGATAATCGTACAAATGAATTAGTTATATTAAAGGAAATTGCAGAAACATTAAATACATCAAATGATACATATCATGTATTGCAAGCTGTCCTAGAGAAATTACTAAGTGTAACAGGCTTAACGACAGGATGGATTTTTCTTGCGGATGAAAATGGGAAGTATACGAAGTTGATTGATTACCAATTACCAGAGGCACTTACATATGAAAATAAACGCCCGATGTGCGAAGGTGAGTGTTGGTGTTTACGAGGTTTTGTAGATGGGAAATTAGAAAGAGCCGTTAATATTATTGAATGTAAAAGAATTAATAATGCAATTGAATATAATTGGGGAGATACGGAGGGCATTCTTCATCATGCTACTGTTCCTTTAAAAGCTGGAGGAGAAAAATTTGGGTTGTTAAATGTTGCAAGTCCGGGTAAAACACATTTTTCGGAAGAAGAATTAGTATTACTCCAATCGGTTGCTTTCCAAATTGGTACGGCTTTAAAGCGAACAAAATTATATGAAAATGAAAAAAGAAGAGCACATTATTATGTGAAATTAGAGCGTTTCATTCAAGATTTAAAAACGATTCATAAGTTTAATGTATTACCTGAAAAGGTGGTAAATCACGTAGGTGAAGTATTTCAATGGAATCAAGTGGCGCTTTTTATTAGGGAGGAAAAAGAATTATCTTTGCGAGCGTCTTACGTTCAGGAAGAATTACAAGAGGATGTAAAAGAGGCGGCCAAGAAGGCGTTAGAGCAAGATCAACCAGTTCTAATAAAACATCAAATAGGACATAATGTACATCTAAATCGAGCTGTTATTGCTACACCAATACATATTCAAAACCATATATTTGGTGTTTTATGTGTTAGCTTGAATAATGGAGGGTTTGATGCTAATACAATAGATGTAATTCAAGCGCTGTCGAACCATGTTTCATTAATAATAGAGAATTTAAGGCTAAACGAACAGCGTCGTGAACTTGTAAGAATGGAAGAAAGAAATCGGCTAGCAAGAGATTTACATGATTCTGTTTCGCAAAAATTATTTTCATTAACCTTCATGACAAAAGGCGCCGAGGCAGTTTTAAAAGGTAAAAATGAAAAGGTAGATCAATCTTTGCATGAGATGCGTGAACTTGCGCAAGGAGCTTTGAAAGAAATGAGGACATTAATTTGGCAGCTTCGTCCGGCAGGATTAGAAAAAGGATTATTGCCAGCTCTAAAGAAGTACGGTCAAAATTTGGGACTGAAAATAAGGGAGCAAGTTACGGGTGTTCGTGATTTACCGCGTGTAGTAGAAGAAGGTTTGTGGCGCATAGGCCAAGAAGCACTGAACAATGTAAGTAAGCATGCAGGTGTAAAAGAAGCGACGATTTATTTTACAGTGAATGAGAAAAATGTATCATTAGAAATAGTTGATGAAGGAAAGGGCTTTGTGGAAAAGAATATAAAAGAAAAGAAATCACTAGGTATGACTACGATGCGCGAAAGAGTAGAATTAGTTGGTGGAACAATTAAAATTGTAAGTGATAAGAAAAGAACAAGTGTAAAAATAAACGTACCATTATGATGTGAAAATGAGGGAAGTTCGTGAAAATAAAAGTATTGTTAGTTGATGATCATACAGTTGTTTTAAAAGGATTAGCATTTTTCTTAAGTACACAGGAAGATTTAGAGTTAGTTGGAGAAGCGAATAATGGGAAAGAAGCGTTAGTGAAAGTAGGAGAAACAAATCCTGATGTTATATTAATGGATTTATATATGCCTGAAATGGATGGTGTTGAGGCGACGGCATATATTAAAAAAGAGTATCCAAATGTGAAAGTAATTGTATTGACTAGTTTTTCTGATCAGGCGCATGTGTTACCTGCATTAAGGGCTGGAGCAAGTGGGTATATTTTAAAAGATGTAGAACCGGATCAGCTTGTTGAGGCTATTCGAAGCGCATATAAAGGTAATATTCAATTACATCCGGATATAGCAAATGCTCTTCTCTCTCAAACATTACCTGTAGAAGAAAAGGAAGAAGAACCTTCTATTCAAGTGGATGTGCTAACAGCGAGAGAAAATGAAGTATTGCAGCTATTAGCAAAAGGGATGAGCAATAAGGAAATTGCATCTGTTTTAGTTATTACAGAAAAGACAGTTAAGGCGCATGTAAGTAGCATTTTGAGTAAGTTGAATTTATCTGATCGTACGCAAGCGGCATTATATGCAGTGAAAAATGGAATTGTATAAGACGAAAGTCGTAAGACCAAGTTCGCCTTTAGAAGGTGGACTTTTTTTATGGAAAAATACGTCTATGTGAGGACGAAATTGTCTTTATATAAAGATAGAATATGTTGGTAAGCAACAAAACAACAATTACAAGGGATACCTTTTTTGAAAGCATATAACAACATAAGAGTGAGTACTAGGAGGAATAAATAATGGCAACAGTTTTATTCGTTAAAGCAAATAACCGTCCAGCGGAACAAGCAGTTAGTGTAAAATTATATGAGGCATTTTTAGCAAACTATAAAGAAGCACACCCAAATGATACAGTAGTAGAACTTGATTTATATAAAGAAGAATTACCATATGTAGGCGTAGACATGATCAATGGTACATTCAAGGCAGGTAAAGGCTTTGATTTAACAGAAGAAGAAGCAAAAGCAGTAGCAGTTGCTGATAAGTATTTAAATCAATTCCTAGAAGCTGATAAAGTTGTTTTCGGCTTCCCATTATGGAACTTAACGATTCCAGCAGTATTGCACACATATATTGATTATTTAAACCGTGCTGGTAAAACGTTCAAATATACGCCAGAGGGTCCAGTTGGCCTAATCGGAGATAAGAAGATTGCATTATTAAATGCAAGAGGCGGCGTATATTCAGAAGGTCCAGCAGCTGAGGTAGAAATGGCTGTTAAATATGTAGCAAGTATGATGGGCTTCTTCGGCGCAACAAACATGGAAACAGTAGTTATTGAAGGGCATAACCAATTCCCAGATAAAGCAGAAGAAATCATCGCTGCAGGTCTTGAAGAAGCAGCTAAAGTAGCAAGTGAATTTTAATTAAAATTATAATCGTCACTCGAAAAAACAGTATTAACGTTTACATGTTAATGCTGTTTTTTATATTTTTAGTTCATCAGCAAGTTTTTCTAATGTATTTCGATCTTGTATATAATATGTTCGGCCTTCTTTTCTTAAATAATTTTGTTGGCAAAACTGATTTAATACATATAAAAGATGACGGTAGCTGACATTTAAATATTCCGAGGCCTCGGTATGCTTTTCTATATAACAATTATTTTGCTCTGTTAATAAAATAAAAGCAGCTAATCGATTTTCAAAAGGATAACTATAGTTTTTTGCGTAATTTTCAGTGCGAGTAATTGTCTTTTCTCCAATAAATTTACATAAGTGCTGTAAAAACGTTGCATCTTGTAATAAAAGTTGCTGACAATCTTTAAGAGGAAGTGCCAAACATACACAATCTTCTAGTACTTCAACGGATTTAGTAATATTTTCTACTCCTATTAATCCTAATTCTCCGATAAAAGATGGTGCTTGAATAAAGTTAATTAATGAAACCTTCCCGTTTTGATGACTCATATATATTTTTGCTTTCCCAGAAATTAAGTAATAGAGATAAGGGAGAGCATTTCCTTCGCTACATATCATCTCTTTCGTTTGAAAAGAATGCAGCTCTACATATGGCAAGACATGAAATGAAAATAGGGTATGGAATTGATGGATTCGCATGTATTGATAAATTTCTTCCTCATTTTTGCTGATTTTCATATTTTCACCCCCCATGTATAGTATGAGATATCTCCTATTATCTTTACAAGAAGGAATGATACGATTTATGTAAATTTGTTTTTGTAGAAAAGAGAGTGTGATGAATTTATGAAAAAATATAAAACATTGTTATTTGATGTAGATGATACATTACTAGATTTCCAAAGGGCTGAAAAAGTGGCTTTACGGGTGCTTTTTGAAGAGAAGGGAATCCCTTTAACAGACGAGATAGAGGCTCGTTATAAAAAAATAAATAAAGGTCTTTGGGATGCTTTTGAAAAAGGAGAACTATCACGCAATGAAGTTGTAAATACACGATTTTCTCTGTTGTTTAAAGAGTATGGAGAAGAAGTAGATGGAATATTATTCGAAAATAATTATCGTAACTACTTAGAAGAAGGAAATCAACTCATGCAAGGTGCGTTTGAATTTATAAATCAAATTCAAGGAGAGTATGAATTGTATATAGTGACAAATGGTGTTTCTAAGACGCAAGATAAACGTTTGCGTAATGCAGGTTTACATTCATTATTTAAAGATGTTTTTGTTTCGGAAGATACAGGTTTTCAAAAACCGATGAAAGAGTATTTTGATTATGTTTTTGAACGGATTCCTAACTTTGCACCTGAAGCAGGGCTGATTATTGGAGATTCATTAAGCGCTGATATTAAAGGTGGATATGTAGCGGGAATTGATACTTGTTGGTTTAATCCAGAAAGAAAATTAAATGATAGTGGGATTATACCGACATATGAATTGCATAATTTTGAAGAATTATACGCTCTATTAAAACAGTTTGTTTAATGAAAATAGATGATTCGGGTTTATTTTACATGAATCATTTTTTTCTAAGGTATTTTTCGAGTTAGTATGGAATATAATTCTTTTGTTGCTTTATATGAAACTGTTAACATTTATTTTAGAACATTCAGAAAAACTGTTTGACATTAGGAAATTATTGCTATAAAATCAACGGTAATTGCATAGTCTTATCAAGAAAAGGTGGAGGGACAGGCCCGATGAAACCTTGGCAACAGCCGTATAACGGAATTGTGCCAAATCCTGCAGGTAGTAATCCTGAGAGATAAGAAAGAGCCTTTAGAGCGTGTTTTCAAACTGCTCCTTTCTTGTTTTCAGGAAAGGGGCAGTTTTTTATTTTGTATAAAAGAAAGGAGAATGAGAGATGGGAGAATCATGGGGAAAAGGAACGATTTGTGTGCAAGGTGGCTATACGCCAAAGAATGGTGAACCACGTGTTTTACCACTTTATCAAAGCACAACGTATAAATACGATACTTCGGATGATTTAGCAGCTCTATTTAACTTAGAGGCAGAAGGATATATTTATACGCGTATTGGAAACCCTACTCTAGCCGCATTTGAGCAGAAGTTATCAGATTTAGAAGGCGGTGTAGGAGCTGTTGCAACGGCTTCTGGGCAAGCAGCTATTATGCTCGCCGTTTTAAATATTTGTAGTAGTGGGGATCATTTACTTTGTTCTTCAACGGTTTACGGGGGAACGTTTAATTTATTTGGAGTGAGTTTGCGTAAACTGGGCATTGATGTTACGTTCTTTAATCCAAATTTAACGGCAGATGAAATTACGGCGCTTGCTAATGACAAGACGAAACTTATCTATGCAGAATCGTTAGGAAATCCAGCGATGAATGTTTTAAATTTTAAAGAATTTTCAGCTGCCGCTAAAGAATTAGAGGTACCTTTTATCGTTGATAATACATTAGCAACTCCTTATTTATGCCAGGCGTTTGAACATGGGGCCAATATTATTGTTCATTCTACGACTAAATATATCGATGGGCATGCGAGCTCCTTAGGCGGTATTGTAATTGACGGTGGAAACTTTGATTGGACAAATGGGAAGTATCCTGAACTTGTTGAACCAGATCCAAGTTATCATGGTGTAAGTTACGTTCAAAACTTTGGTGCAGCAGCGTATATTGTGAAAGCACGTGTTCAGCTATTAAGAGATTATGGAAATTGTATGAGCCCATTCAATGCATATATTAGCAATATTGGCTTAGAAACATTGCATTTACGAATGGAACGTCATAGTGAAAATGCTCTTGCAGTTGCTAATTGGCTTGCTAATCATGAACGTATTGAATGGGTGAATTATCCGGGCTTAGATAGTAATGAAAATTACTCATTAGCACAACAGTATTTGAAAAAAGGTGCTAGTGGTGTTTTAACTTTCGGTATTAAAGGCGGATTAGAAGCAGCAAAAGAATTTATCGCAAATGTAAAACTAGCAACTCTCGTAACGCACGTAGCTGATGCACGAACTTGCGTTATACATCCTGCTAGTACGACGCATAGACAATTAAATGCTGAAGATCAGCGTTTAGCTGGTGTTACATCTGATTTAATTCGTTTATCGGTTGGTATAGAAGATGTTTCTGATATTATTGCAGATTTAGAAGCAGCTCTAGTTGGAGGCAAAACACATGCCGATCATAATTGATAAAGATTTACCGGCTCGCAAAGTGTTGCAAAAAGAAAATATTTTTGTAATGACGAAGGAGCGGGCAGAAACACAAGATATACGTGCTTTGAAAATTGCTATATTAAATTTAATGCCAACGAAGCAAGATACAGAGGCGCAATTACTTCGCTTAATTGGAAACACACCGTTACAATTAGATGTTCATTTGCTTCATATGGAATCACATCTATCTCGTAATGTAACGCAAGAACATTTAACAAGCTTTTATAAAACGTTTCGTGATATTGAAAATGAAAAGTTTGATGGGCTTATTATTACAGGAGCGCCAGTGGAGACCCTTGCTTTTGAAGAGGTAGATTATTGGGAAGAGCTTAAACATATTATGGAGTATTCAAAAACGAATGTAACATCTACGCTTCATATTTGCTGGGGAGCACAGGCTGGTTTGTACTATCATTATGGCGTTCCAAAGTATCCTCTTAAGGAAAAAATGTTCGGTGTGTTTGAACATGAAGTTTGCGAGCAACATGTGAAACTGTTACAAGGGTTTGATGAATTGTTTTTTGCCCCGCATTCTCGTCATACAGAAGTACGAGAGAGTGATATTAGAGAGGTGACAGAATTAACACTGTTAGCAAACTCTGAGGAAGCAGGTGTTCACCTTGTTATTGGGCAAGGAGGAAGACAAGTGTTTGCGCTTGGGCATAGTGAATATAGTTGTGACACGTTAAAGCAAGAATACGACCGGGACCGCCAAAAAGGGTTAAATATTGATGTGCCGAAAAACTATTTTAAGCATAATAATCCAAATGAGAAGCCGCTTGTACGGTGGAGGAGCCATGGGAATCTATTATTCTCTAATTGGCTGAATTATTACGTGTATCAAGAAACCCCTTATATATTGTAAAGAAAGATTGTGTAACACGTGGTAACGTTTTCCTTGTAAAGATTAACCTTTATTTTTCCGAATGTTCAAAATACATTGTTTTTCAGGTTTTTTACTCATATAATTTCATCTAAACACAATTTTTGAGGGGTGGAAAGTACTATGAAAGAAATTCAAGTTGGGTTATTAGGTCTTGGGACGGTTGGCAGTGGTGTGGTTCGTATTATTACGGATCATCAAGAACGACTCATACACCAAGTAGGTTGTCCAGTGAAGGTAACGAAAGTATTAGTGCAAAACATTGAGAAAGAGAGAGAGGTAGAGGTACCTTCTACTCTATTAACACAAGATGCACATGAAATTTTAGATAATCCAAATATTGATGTTGTCATCGAAGTGATGGGTGGCATTGATGATGCAAAATCATATATTTTACAAGCTTTAAAAAGCGGAAAGCATGTTGTAACTGCAAATAAAGACTTAATGGCATTACATGGAGCTGAATTATTAGCGACAGCAAAAGATAATAAGGCTGATTTATTCTATGAGGCGAGTGTGGCAGGGGGAATTCCAATTTTACGCAGTATCGTAGAAGGATTTTCTTCAGATCTTATTACGAAAGTAATGGGAATTGTAAATGGAACGACTAATTTTATTTTGACGAAAATGTCAGACGAAGGGAGAGCATATAACGACGTGTTAAAAGAAGCCCAACAACTTGGATTTGCAGAAGCGGATCCAACATCAGATGTAGAAGGTTTAGATGCAGCAAGAAAAATGACAATTTTGGCTACCCTTGGTTTCTCTACAAATGTAGAGCTTGGAGATGTGAAGGTAAAAGGGATTACTTCTATTACAGAAGAAGATATTGAATACAGTAAGAGTTTAGGATACACGATTAAATTAATCGGTCTTGCGAAGCGAGATGGTGAAAAATTAGAGGTTACAGTTGAACCGACTTTACTTCCAAATACACATCCTCTTGCGGCCGTGCAAAACGAATATAACGCTGTATATGTGTATGGTGAAGCAGTTGGAGAAACAATGTTTTATGGACCAGGTGCAGGAAGTTTACCGACAGCAACGGCTGTTGTTTCCGACCTAGTAGCTGTAATGCAAAATATTAGATTAGGGGTAACAGGAAATAGTGCTGTAGTCCCGCAATATCAAAAGGTACTAAAAGAGCCAGACGAAATTGTTGTGAAGAAGTTTTTAAGACTTCATGTAAAAGATGAAATTGGTGTATTTGCAAAGATCACTTCATTATTCTCTGAGCGCGGAGTTAGCTTTGAAAAAATTATTCAAATGCCGCTTGAAGAGAAAGGAAAGGCTGAAATTGTAATTGTAACGCATCGTGCGTCTCTTGCTGATTATGATTATCTTCTACATACGTTGCAAGGGTATGAAGAAATAGATTGTTTGAAAGCGAACTATCGAATTGAAGGGGATGCTAAGTAGTATCTCTTACCATAAAACAGAAAGAGCCTATTAAGCAGCTTGCTTAATAGGCTCTTTTCTATTTAAAATCTGCGTACCAACTTGAATAAATGCTTGGATAATCCAGCCTGTTGTAAAGGATAAGATGATTGTTCCAAAATAGATAGGTCCATCTAATAAAAAGCTTAGCGTTAAAAATAAAAAGGCTAATGAAATCTCTGTTCTTCTAAACGTCCATTTTTTCTTCTCAGCAACCGTTAAAACGAAAGCTTCTTGAGGTGCTGGGCAAAGGTTCGTAGAGACGTAAAGGCCAATTCCAGCTCCAACAAATAGATTTCCGCAAATAAGTGTTATATATTTTGGAAGAGAGCGGATAGCATCCATAATAGTTGTAGTGGAACCAATCCAATCAACAAAAAGAGAAATAAGAACCATCGTTACGATAGTACCAATTGTTATTTGTTTTTTATTCCAAAAAAGTACGATAAGTGTAAAAGCGAAGTTAATCATGAAAATCCAAAAACCTATACTTATCCCGAAATTTTGATATAGTGCAATAAAGAAGGAATCATAAGGGCTAAGTCCAAAGGAAGTAATGGTCGTCATCATATTAATACCGATGGCGAGAATGAGTAGACCGCCAATGAAAAATATATATTCTAATTTGAATCGAAACATAGTTGTATATCCTTTCAAAATGTATTTGCTAGGAAAGGATATATTGTGGAAAGCTTACCAGGTCAAGGGAGAATTTTTGTGAGAAGGGGAAAATGAGATGACAAATATAAGAAAGATTGCTGAACTTGCTGGGGTATCTATTTCAACTGTTTCACGTGTACTAAATAATCATCCTTATGTGAATGAACAGAAACGAAAAGAAATTTTAGCAATTATAGAAGAATTAAATTATACGCAAAATGTGAATGCAATTCATTTAGTGAAGGGAAAAACGAATGTAATTGGCGTTTTATTACCGCACGTAAATGATCAATATTATAGCGCTATTATTGAAGGAATATCGAAGGAAACAGCAAAGAATAATTATAATATGATGCTTTGCCAGACGAATTATAGCGAAGAAAGAGAACTAGAAATTTTAAATATGTTAAAAATGAAAAAGCTTGATGGGGTTATTATTTGTTCTCGGGCAAATAGTAAGGAGAAGCTTGAAGAATATACGAAATTCGGCCCGATTGTTATGTGTGAAGAAATAGATTCAAAATGCATTTCAAGTGTCCATATCGATTACTACAAAGTATTTTCACATGGGATGAAAAGCTTAATAGATACCGGTCATACACGTATTGGATATTGTATTGGAAGAAGTAATAGCGTTAATAGCCAAAGACGAAAGAAGGCGTATGAAGATTCGCTTCAACAGAGTACCGTAACACCGTTAGAGACCTGGAAATTTGAGGGTTGTTTTACAGTGGAAGATGGACGCAATGTAATTAGAGAATGGGCTCATATGTCAGTAAAACCGACGGCGTTCCTTGTATCTTGTAACCATATTGCAGCGGGGATGGTTACAGAAGCAAAAAAACAAGGAATTCGTATTCCGGGTGATATTACGATTATCGGGTGTGATGATCAAGAGGTGGCAGATATATTGGGTATAACGACGATTTCGCATTCTAGTAAAAACGTTGGAATGAGAGCGTTTGAATTATTATATGAAAAGATTAGTGAAGAGAAATTAGATGTGAAGCATATAGAGTTATTACCAGAGTTAGTAGATAGAGAAACGACATAATTGAGAAGGTGTGAGAATCGCTTTTCAAAATTTCGTTTGGTATAATTATGGACAATCTATGAGGGCTAAAAGGGGTTTTGATATGAGATCAAAAGTAGTAAAAGTAATTCTACTCATTACAATTGCATCTTTCTGTTTATTTGCATATGGCTTTGTTTCAGGTGTAAATGATGTATTAAATCCAAAAGCTTCAAATTTAATTAAAAAGACCGATGTAGTAGCAAAAGAGAAAAGGAAAACGGGAACATTACAAATCGTTAGTTTAGGTGATTCATTAACGCGTGGCGTTGGTGATAAAGAAGGAATTGGTTATGTTGGGCGAATGAAAGAGGATTTACAAAAAGATTATAAGCAAAAAATTGCATTAACAAATTTAGCAGTTAGTGGTGCAAAAATGCCCGATTTATTAAAACAAATTGAAAGTAATGGCGCTAAATATTCAATTAAGCAAGCAGATGTAATCGTGTTAACGATTGGTGGGAATGATTTGTTCCCGGGCTGGGAATCGCTTGGGAAAATAGATTTAGAGACGTATCGTCCTGACACAGAAACATTTCAAAATGAAGCAAAGAAAATTATAGAAGAAATTCGTAAATTAAATACAGATAGTCCGATTTTTTGGCTTGGTTTATACAATCCTTTTGAAGATGTAGAAGATTTAAAAGGGTCTTCAAACATTGTTGTGGACTGGAATGCATCTTTAGAGAAGTTAGCGCTAAACGATAAAAATGTGTATATTACACCGACATTTGATTTATTCCAAAACCGCGGGAAAGATTTATTATACTCTGATCATTTTCATCCGAACGAAGTAGGTTATACGTATATGGCAGAACGTTTAGTTCAAAACGTTGTAAGTAAATTAAAACTAGAACAAGGAGGGGTAAAATGACGACGATACTTTCTGTACGAGACTTGAAGAAGATAATTGGAAAGAAGACTCTTGTAGAGAATATTTCCTTTGATGTAAAGCAAGGAGAAGTGTTCGGGTTCTTAGGACCAAATGGTGCTGGAAAGACGACTACCATTCGAATGTTAGTCGGATTGATTAAGGCGACAGAAGGTACGATTTCTATCGGTGGTTATTCGATTAAGGAAAATTTCAGAGAAGCGATGCGTCAAATTGGGAGTATCGTTGAAAACCCAGAACTGTACACATATTTAACGGGATGGGAAAATTTAAAGCAATTTGCTCGTATGTTAGGTGATATATCAGATGAACGTATTATTGAAATTGCTGAAATGGTTCATTTAGATGAAAGAATTCATGACAAGGTAAAAACGTACTCACTTGGTATGAAACAACGCCTTGGAATTGCGCAGGCGCTCCTTGGGAATCCAAAATTGCTCATATTAGATGAGCCAACGAATGGTTTAGATCCAGCAGGGATTAGAGAACTTAGGGAATTTATACATAAGCTTGTAAAAGAAGAAAATATGAGCGTGTTTATTTCAAGTCACTTGCTAAGTGAAGTGCAAATGATATGCGATCGCGTTGCTATTATTCATAAAGGAAAGATGATAACAGTTGCCAAGGTTGAAGAATTAATTAAAACAGCAAGCGATCGTGTAGAATGGATTGTTACACCGATTTCTAAGGCGAAAGATATGCTAGAAGCGGCCGAGGAAATAAGAGAAGTGAGTGTAGAAGGCGAGCGATTACTATGCCGCATGGATATTGCATCTATAAGTAGTTGGAATAAACACTTTGTTGAAAATGAAATAGATGTACATAGCGTTAAGGAGCTCATATTTACGCTAGAAGATTTATTTATTGAACTCACAAGGGGTGAGCAGCATGCGTGAATTTGCGAATCTAGTTTTAAATGAATCAGAAAAGATTTACCGCAAGAAACGTATTTTTGTTGTCATGCTTATTTTAGCAATCTTGATCCCGCTTTTTGTGTACGCGCAGTATCGTGAAATAGAAACGACACAAAAAAGACTCGGTACAACTGATTGGAAGGTTTCATTACAACAGCAAATTGTTGATTCTCAAAATCGATTGAACAATTCTAGGTTGCCAGAAGAATGGCGTGATTGGTTAAAGGTAAGAGTTGAGCAACAACAATATTATTTAGATCATGATATTAACCCGATGGCACCGGGTGCACCGACTTTTGTCAGAGCATTTATTGAACAAGGAATTACGTTATTTATTCCGCTTCTCGTAATGATTGTCGCCATTGATATCGTTTCAGGAGAACGAAGTGATGGGACGATGAAGATGTTACTTACGCGGCCGATTCGGCGCTGGAAAATACTCCTTAGTAAATACGTGACGATGTTATTTTTCATTTCGCTCATACTGTTTCTTGTAGGTTTGTTTGCTTACATATTATCAGGGCTTGTATTTGGGTACTCGGGATGGAATTTACCTGTTTTAACAGGATTCGTCATTGATAAGGAAACGTTAAATACGAACTTTGTACATCTTATTCCGCAGTGGCAATACATCTTAATGGCGTATGGACTAGCCTGGTTTGTTGCTATCGTTGTTGGAACTATATCATTTATGGTCTCTGTTTTAATTCGTAATACACCAGCTGGTATGGGCGTTATGCTAGCTGCATTAATTGCAGGCGGTATTTTAAGCTCGTTCGCAACATCTTGGGAAGGCGCCAAGTATATTTTTAGTGTGAATTTATCATTAACGGATTATTTATCAGGAAAATTACCTGCATTACAAGGTTTATCGATGGGGTTTTCTTTGATGAATTTAACTGTTTGGGCAGTTGTTTCTCTTGTTATTTCGTTCGTAGTATTTACAAGACAGGATATGGTGAATTAATTAGACAGGAAGTGACAGTATGGAAAATGTTTTAAAGAATGATTGGGAGCCACTATTGGCACCAGAATTCGAGAAAGAGTACTATCTTACTCTATCCAGTTTTTTGACAGAAGAATACAGCATGCATGTTGTTTATCCGAAGGTAGAAGATATCTTTAACGCTCTTCAGTATACAAGTTATGAAAATACAAAGGTTGTTATTTTAGGACAAGATCCATATCATGGACCGAATCAAGCGCATGGTTTAAGCTTTTCTGTACAACCTGGTGTTAAAACACCACCATCATTGTTAAATATGTATAAAGAACTTCGAGATGAATATGGTTATGAAATCCCGAATAACGGTTATTTAGTAAAATGGGCGGAACAAGGAGTATTACTACTAAATACCGTATTAACAGTTCGTGAAGGCGAAGCAAATTCTCATAAGGGAAAAGGATGGGAGCACTTCACAGATCGTGTAATTGAACTGTTGAACGAACGTGAAAAGCCAGTTATTTTCATATTGTGGGGGCGCCATGCGCAGGCGAAGAAGAAGTTAATTACGAATCCGAATCATCATATTATCGAATCTGTACATCCAAGCCCATTATCGGCAAGACGTGGTTTCTTTGGTAGTAAGCCATATTCTAAAGTAAATACGATTTTAGCTAATATGGGCGAAAGAGAAATTGATTGGGAAATTCCAAATTTATAAATAGAAAAGGTAGTTAACAGTCGTTAACTACCTTTTTATTATCATTGTTGCTCGTTCTTTAATTTTGCATCTAGTACAAAAGTACCAAATGGGATAACTGATGAAACGAATGCTCCAAGTGCCCATAAAATTGATTTACGGTGTACGATTGTTACTTGAATTACTGCAAAGATGAATAGAATAAATAGAACACCATGAGCCATGCCTGTAATTTTAACAGCTGTTGCAAATCCTGCGAAATATTTTAATGGCATTGCTACAAATAATAGTAATAGGAAAGAAATACCCTCAACTAGTCCAATTGCTCTTAATCGTCCGATTGGTGTAGATAACATAAAGTAGCCTCCTTTAACGTATGCTTGTATATAGTAAATTTGTATTCTTTTTCAAAATAAAATAGTCTATTTTGTTTCATTATATACAAAAAGAAAGTTTACACTACGAGAATAGTGCAAAGTTCAAAATATAGTCACAAAAGCATGAGAATTTAAATAAAAACCTATTTGAAGTATTTGACTTCAAATAGGTTTTGTGAATGAAAATATTAAACAAGTACATCCGTTTTTAAAACGAATTTCTCTACAACTTTTGCAACACCATCGTTCATATTTGTATCTGTTACGTAGTTTGCAATTTCTTTAATATCATCAGGTGCATTGCCCATTGCAACGCCAAGACCAGCAAATTCAATCATTGCTTGGTCGTTATAGCTATCGCCCATTGCGATAACTTCTTCACGCTTAATGCCAAGCTTTTGAATCAGTTTGTTTAAGCTCGTTCCTTTTGTAACACCGGCTTCTGTAAATTCTAAGAAGAATGGTTTCGAACGCATCACGCTTAATTGGTCTTCTAGTTGTTTTTGTAGTTTCTTTTCAACTTCAACAAGGCGTTCAGCCTCTTTATTCATTAATACTTTTACTACAGGCTCTTTAACTGCGGCTTTAAAGTCATCTACTACAACAATTGGCATACCAGTAATATCGCCCTCAATTTCAGTATAAGGATTATTTTCTTCCGTTACGATATCATCGCCCATATAAGTATGAATCCATACATCTTCAGTTTTACTAATTTCAAATAGGTTGTGAACGATTTCAGGAGATAGCGTACTACTAAAGATTTCTTCGTTTGTTTTACAGTTAATAATTTTTGCACCATTAAAAGATAAAATGAAACTGCCGTATTCTTCTAAACGAAGCTCTTTGGCTACATTGCGCATACCAAACGTTGGACGTCCAGAAGCAAGTACAACCTTTACCCCTTGCTCTTGTGCAGTCATTAACGCTTCTTTCGTACGAGGTGAAATAGTATGGTCATCACGTAATAAAGTATCATCTAAATCTAAAACAATCATTTTATAAGTCATATAGAAAATTCCTTTCTTTAATTGAAATCAAAATACATGTTCATGAAGATGTTGAGGAATAATAGTAAGACATCAAACCTCTTTGAAAAGAAGTAGATAAATTATTATGAGTGTGTTGCTCATAATATTGGTTAATAATCATTGGGGGTGAATAAAACCCCAATGATTAAAGTTTGATTTTATCGTAACAACTCTAAAGGTAGAGTGCAATAATGGAAGTTTTCCAATTTACGATATTTGTTTTGCTGTGGAACGAGAAAATAGTATTTCTAGCAAGATTGCCATTACAGATCCAAGAACGAGACCATTACTTAAAAACGATGCTAGAAATGGTGGAAGTGTGGAATATGCTCCTGCTGGAACAAACATAACTCCGACTCCTGTAAAGATTGAAAGACCGGCTACTTTAAATAATCGTTCTTTATCCTGGACAGTTTCGTATTCTCGAAAGGCGAGGCCAATCATGCTTGCGAATACAGGATAAATAGCGGCATAACCAACTGCAACAGGGATTGCTGCAAAGAATGAAGTAATCTTTGGAAATATACTAACGACAATAATAAAGCTTGACCCTAATATAAACGGGAGACGTTTATAAATATTAGTCGTTGCAATAAAACCTGCTGATCCAGAAATAGCGACAGGCCCAATAGCTGAAAACAGGCCGCCTAGCAATTGGTTGATTCCTGTTATAATGCCAGCTTGTTTAAAACGATCTGATGCAGCATTTTCTTCATATTTAGAGACAACCTTTTGTACAACGCGAATACTTGCTAACATATTTGTTAGAAGTAAGAGTGTAACGAAAATGACTGTAATTACCATATTCCATTCAACACGAGGCATTCCGAAAACAAATAAGGACGGAAAACGGATTATGTCTGTCACTGGTGTTATTGGATTAGATAATCCGAAGCATGCGAATAATATCCAGCCGCATATGATACTGAAAAGAACGGAATATTGTCCAATAATAGGTAGCTTCATGATGAAAAAGGATAGTAAAATAACAATGAGTGAAAGAATAAATACGTTAGGTTGTACTTCTGTATGTTTTCCATCAAGGCCAAACATTCCCTTTAAGAAGGAGCCACTAAGCTGCGCGACAAGAAGAAATAAATACGTTCCAATGACTGTCGGTGTAAAATAGCGAACAAGTTTATCAATAAGTCCAAAAACGCTAAGAATAATACAAATAATACCGCTTAATAAGAAAGCATATTGAAGAACTTTAAGTGTCTCATTGCTGGATCCAAATAATACGACACCTAAACTTGCGTAAAGGGAGAAAATTCCCCACCAAAGGCCAGCAGGACCTTCTTGAATAGGAAGTTTATGCCCAAATATAGCTTGCAAGAGACCAGCAAAGCCTAGAACAAATAACGTTCTTTGTACGAATGCGATAGCTTCAGCGCCATCAAGACCATAACTAGTTGCGACACTAATTGGTACAATAAGGCTTCCAGCTAAAATAAATAGTGCCCATTGTAAGGCGGAAAGAAATGTCTTCATTATATCAACCTCTTTCATAGATTCCGTATCTAGTATATACGTATTTTATTTCCACTGGCAAAGATTGTAGATAGAGAAAAGAGTTGAAACAAGGTATGAATGCACGTAAGCAATTATGGATAGCAGTTATATGTATGACTTTTGTTGTAATTCTAGGAACGATAGGATTTATGACGATCGAAGAGATTAGTTTGTTTCAAGCATTTTGGATGACGATGATTACTGTATTGACTGTTGGATACGGGGATGCCGTTCCTGTAACGCAAGCGGGGAAAGTATTTGCGCTCCTTATTATTCCTGTTGGCGTAGGTATTGTTACGTATGCAATTGGGGTAGTGGCAGCTATGATTATTGAAGGGAATTTATTTCATGCAGTACGGAGGAAGAAGATGGATAAACAAATAGCGCAGTTGAAAAATCATATTATAGTATGTGGTTGCGGTAGAGTGGGGCTTCAAGTTGTACATGAATTGCAAGAAAAGAATATTCCATTTGTCGTTGTTGATAAAGATGAAAGTATATCGGGGCAGGAAAAGCTTTTATTTGTACATGGAGATGCAACGGAAGATCAAGTATTACATAATGCCGGAATTTTAGAAGCAGCTGGTTTAGTTGCTATTGTTGCAAATGATGCCGAAAATGTATTTATTACATTAACAGCCAGAGGATTAAACGATACGATTAAAATTGTGGCGAGATCTGAAAAGCCAGAAACTGAAGAGAAATTAAGGCGTGCTGGTGCAAATAAGGTTATTAATCCATCTAGTATGGCAGGTATTCATATCGCAAAAGGTATTGCCAATCCATTAACCGTTCATTATATTGATACAGTGTTGTATGGAGTGGAACAGTCATTTGTCATTGAAGAAATTCTAGTTGGAAAAGATTCAATATTAGTTGGTAAATCGTTACTAGAGAGTAATGTAAGGAATCAGTTTGATGTAACAATATTAGCGATTTTAAGAAATGGTAATATTATACATAATCCAGCAGGGCAGGAAAAATTGAAAGAACGTGATATGATAATAGTATTTGGTTCAGTAGAGAAACTGGGACAATTCGAGAAAGAATTACAAAGTACGAGGTGATAAGGAATGCAAATATCTAGCGACAAGATTTTAAATAAAATGGCGAATGAAATTGCGAAGGCAAAAAGTAGTGAAGGACAAAAGTCAAAAGAACATTTATTAGTTGTGCGCGCTTTATGTGACTTATTATTAGATGAACAAGTTGAAACATCTATATATAGAGAAACACAAATTCCATCGAAAGTAATTGGATCACAACCAGTAACAACTATGCAACCAATTGCACCTGTTTCTGGGGAGCCAGTATATATAAAAGAAAGTGATGCAAACGGTAATTCTTTATTTGATTTTTAGAAGATAAATCGTTTGGCTTATATGCAAAAATTGCTTATGATAAAGGTAAAAAAGGGGAATTAAGATGAAAATTTTCTTTTTACTAGGTTGTATTGCAGCGGGGCTATCTGTTGCGTTAGGGGCCTTTGGAGCACACGGTTTAGAAAATAAAATTTCTGCAAAAATGTTAGAAGTGTGGAAAACAGGCGTTACATATCAAATGTTTCATGCAGGTGGACTATTCGTAGTTGCTTTATTAATGGATAAGGTCCAATCATCACTTTTAACTACTGCTGGTTGGCTAATGGTAGCTGGGATTATTATGTTCTCAGGTAGTTTGTATGCATTAAGTACGACAGGAATTAAGTTCTTTGGCCCAATTACACCTCTTGGTGGTGTAGCATTTATTGTGGCATGGATTTTAGTCGGAACTGCAGTTGTAAAAGGATTATAAAAAAACAAAAGCTGGCATATGCCAGCTTTTTTTATGGTCTTGGAGCATAAGTTGCTTGTTGACTAGGTAAATACGTAATTTCCTCTGGAAATTCTACGTAATCTAAGTAAATCATTAGTAGTAAATAGCGTTTTCCTGATTGTGGTTCACTAATAACGATATGGTCACGGCCAGCCGCTTCAATAATACCTGTATAAGATTGTGTACCAAGGGAACTGCCACGTTCATAAGTCATTACAACCGTAGCTTGCTTACCTTTGTTTAAGCGAAGGATATTTTCAATATAGGATTGCTCTAGAGGTAACATGCCTTGAGAAATTGCATATTGAGCTTGTGCAGCTTGAGCTGATTGTTGTTGCATTGCTTGCTGTTGTTGTTGAGTCATTTGTTGCGGTTGTACATAAGTTCCAGATGGTTGATAAAAACCTGTTCCATAGTACGGATTTTGTTGCTGTGCCATTCAAAAATCCCTCCTCATTTTCATCTCTTAATATACGCTAGGACAGTCTTCGCCAGATGGTTGGAAGAAGCAGTGTTTTTTGAAGCGACCAGAGTTTTGTTGGTTATACCAAGTTGGCGGACATGCACCCTCAGGTCTAAAGAACCATAAGGCAAAATTGGCAGGCCAAAAACGTTGCCCTTGAATGGTCCGTCTCGCCAGGGCAATATCTTGTTCACGTGCCCGTTGATAAAAATATCCTTTTTGCGTTGCTTCAAAACCGCCGGGGTTTTGATAAACCATTTGACGTAAATTACGAATGCTTTTAAAGTCTAAACAATTTCCGCGGACACGATTTACCCCAACGTTTCCGACCATTAACATTCCTTGTTGCCCTTCTCCTTCGGCTTCAGCACGCATCAGTCTAGCTAACAACTTTACATCTGCTTCGTTATAAGCAATAACGCCCATTATGTGTCACCTCTCTTTTTGTAATACCTTTTGGAAAGAGGTTTATCTCTAGATGAAGTGTGTAACAATTACTAGTTCATACGTATGAGGAAAAGGACTCAGATATGACAACCAAACGAAGTTTTACATTGAGAGTGGAAAATAAAAAAGCTAGCGTGAGCCAGCTTTTTTATTAAAAAACTTTAGACCATAAGTTTGAGAAGAAATCACCAATAGAGCGCATTGTTAACACAAACCAATTTGCTTTTTCAACTTCCTCTGTCGTTTTTGCAGTAACTTTCATACTTTTACTACCGTCTAAGAAACCATATTTATCAGTTGATTCTAAAGTAATTGAGCCTACTTTGGCATCTTTCTTAGTAGGAGCAACTAAATGTCCATCTTCAGCAAGAGATTTATCTAATTCAGTCCCAATTTTATAAGGCTCTTTGCTACCTTTTTTCGCAATTACTGTTATTTCTTTTTCGGGTGCAACAGTTACTTGGTCTTCTTTCCCTTTTACTACAGAGATTGTATTGTTCTTATTAACTTTTAGTTTTTGTTTTTCAAAGTTATTAAATCCATATTCGATTAATTCACGAGATTCTGTGAAACGTTCATCCATTGATTTTGTTTTAATAATAACTGAGATAAGACGTACATCACCACGTTTAGCAGTAATAGTAAATCCGTATCCAGCTGTATCAGAACTTCCGGTTTTTAAACCATCAGTACCTTCATAAGCGAAAGCAGCTCCTGGTAACATCCAATTCCAGTTTTCCATACGAATTGGTTTTGGATGATTGTCTGGGAAGTTTCTAAATCTTTGTTTTGTATCCTCTAGCATTTCTGGATACTTTGTAATCATTGCTTTTGAAAGCATACCCATATCACGAGCTGACATAGAGTTTTCTGCATTTAGATCAGTTCCCTCAGGATGTTTTCCTTTTAAGTCAGCGTTATTTAAGCCAGTAGCGTTTACAAATTTATATTTCTTTAATCCTAGCTTTTTAGCATGTTCATTTGCAAGATTTAAGAAGTTTTTCTCACTTCCTGCAAGAAGTTCTGCTAAAGCGATACTAGATCCATTTGCAGAGAATATAACAATAGAATGATATAATTCTTTTACAGTATATTGACGTCCTTTTTCGAACGGTACATTAGAGAATTCATTATTAAGAGAGACTTCATAAGCGTAATCAGAAATATTTACTTTCGTATCCCATGTGATTTTTCCTTCTTTAATTGCTTCTAAAACAGCATAAACAACAATTAATTTTGACATACTAGCAATAGCTAGCAATTCATCTGGATTTTGCTCGTGAAGTATTTTTCCTGTATCTGCATCAAATAAAAGTGCAGCCGCCGCCTCAATATGTATTTTTTCTTCCGCATGGGATGTTGTTACTCTTAAGGAAGAAATTGACAATGCAAGCAATAGTAAAATAGACAAGATTTTTTTCATATAGATTATCACCTTCGCATCGTTATTTAGCATATAGCTCGTATCATTTTAGCATATCTTTACATATAAAAAGGTTACAATTTTACAATAAATTTGAAAAAATGTCGGTTTTTCTTCAAAAGTGCAGAAAAAAGGAGATTTTTGAGGATAAATATAGAGAAGAATAAAAAAAGGAACGAAATTCGTTCCTTTTCACCATTTATATGTGTAAAAATTTCTCTACTTTTTCGTCTGGTAAAATGTTTCCAACGAAGAATGTTCCAAATTCACCATAACGAGCACTTACTTCATCGAAGCGCATTTCATATATAAGTTTTTTAAATTGAAGAACATCGTCAGCGAATAATGTTACGCCCCATTCGAAATCGTCGAATCCAACAGATCCTGAAATCACTTGGCGTACTTTACCTGCATATTGACGACCAATTTTACTATGACTGTACATCATTTTTTTACGCTCTTCCATAGGAAGCATGTACCAGTTGTCATCACCTTGGCGACGCTTATCCATTGGATAGAAGCAAATATGATTTGCTTTCGGCAATTCAGGATATAAGCGAGCTAAAATTTGTGGGTTTTGGTATGGATCCTCATCAGCTGGAAGATAGTTGCTTAATTCAACAACAGATACGTAAGAATATGCAGGAACCATATATTCAGCTAAAGTTGTTTTATTCAATTCTGTCTCAATTTCATTTAACTCTTCCATTGTTGGACGTAAAATCATAAGCATAATATCAGCTTTTTGGCCAACAACTGTATACATTGCGTGACTACCTTTTTTCGCAGTAGCTACTTCGTTCCATTTTTCAACGACATTTAAAAATTCAGACACTGCTTGTCCGCGTTCGTCGCTAGATAATGTTTTCCATGCAGCCCAATCAATAGAACGTAAATCATGTAAACAATACCAGCCATCTAACGTTGTTGTTGCTTCACTCATTCTATTCACCTCAGTTAATGATAGTTTTACACGTTAACTATAGCATATATAGTTTTAAAATCATCTATATAAAACCTTGGCGCATAAAATTGTCACATTTAAGTGTTTAAGCAAGTTGAATTCAACGGCTGAATTTTATGAAAATATAATCATTTTTATTTTATCTATTTTTTGGGAGCTATAAGTTTAAAATATAGAAGAAAAGCAGTATTCTTAAAGATAGAGTATTTTTAACATATGTAGGAGGGTTTATTCGTGAGCAACTTATTTACAACAGTAAAAGAAAAAGTTCAAGGAAAAGGCATTTCTATCGTACTTCCTGAAGGAACTGATGAAAGAATTTTAGGCGCTGCAGAGCGTTTAGCAAAAGAAGAGTTAGTAAAACCAATCTTAGTTGGTAATAAGGAAGAAATTAGCGCAAAAGCTGCTAGCATGAATTTAACATTAGCAGGCGTTGATATTTACGACCCAGCTACATACGAAGAAATGGATGCAATGGTAGCATCTTTCGTTGAACGCCGTAAAGGTAAAGCAACTGAAGAAGACGCTCGCAAAATCCTTAAAGACGAAAACTACTTCGGTACAATGCTTGTATACATGGGAAAAGCACACGGTTTAGTAAGTGGTGCAGCTCACTCTACAGCTGATACAGTTCGTCCAGCACTTCAAATTATTAAAACAAAACCAGGCGTTACAAAAACTTCTGGCGTATTCATTATGGTACGTGAAGAAGAGAAATATGTATTCGCTGATTGCGCAATTAACATTGCACCAAACAGCCAAGATTTAGCTGAAATCGGTATCGAAAGTGCGAAAACTGCTGAGTTATTCGGCATTGATCCACGCGTTGCTATGTTAAGCTTCTCTACAAAAGGTTCTGCGAAATCTCCAGAAACAGAAAAAGTTGTAGAAGCAACTCGCATTGCAAAAGAAATGGCTCCTGAGTTAACTTTAGATGGAGAATTCCAATTCGATGCTGCATTCGTACCATCTGTAGCTGAGAAAAAAGCTCCAGGTTCTACAATTAAAGGTGATGCTAACGTATTCGTATTCCCAAGCTTAGAAGCTGGTAATATCGGCTACAAAATCGCTCAACGTTTAGGTAACTTCGAAGCAGTAGGACCAATCTTACAAGGCTTAAACATGCCTGTAAATGACCTATCTCGTGGATGTAACGAAGAAGAAGTGTACAAGTTAGCTTTAATTACAGCAGCTCAAGCACTTTAATTCTATAATGAATTGAAATAAAGACCGTCGCTATTATAGCGACGGTCTTTATTTTTCTAAGCCAAGTGCTTTATTATTACGATCAATAATACGTTGTAAATTCGTCTCATATAAAGGAATCTCATCTATTGTTAATTGAGATGGAGTTAACTTTGGAGCGAATTGCTGCAATGTTTTTAAAAGACGCATCATTAAATCTTGTACTGTAATGGTTTCGTCAAGTAATTCTGAGAGTGAGGCCATCGTACTTGGTACAATTTCAGGGTACGTAAAGCGTGTTTCTTCCCCTTGAATTGCTAGGTTGTAGAAATCACGAACGAGTGCGGCACGCTCAGAGCCACTTCCTGTAGCACAAAGATAAATTTGGACAGCGACACCGCCGCGAATACGACGTTGTGAAATACCAGCGAATTTTTGATCGCGAATACTTAAATCATAACTACCAGGACAGTAAGAGCCGACAATTTCTTTTGCTTCGATAGTAACGTCGTAATCCTTTAACATCTCCTTAATCAAATGCCACATCGTATCGTATCCAAGATCAATATCGATACCTTTTTCTGTTTCTTGGAATAAAAGTGATACGTTTAAAACACCTTCATCAAGCACGACTGCAAGCCCGCCAGAATTACGAACAATAACATTGAAGTTGTTTTGTTTTAAAAAAGAAATACCTTCTTCTAAATGCGGAAGGCGTGAATCTTGAATACCAAGGACAATTGTATTGTGATGAACCCAAGAACGCATTGTTGCGGCTGACTTGCCATTTCCAATGCTTGTGCATAATGTGTCATCCATTGCGAATGACTGAAGTGCATGGAATGTTGGTCCCAAACTAGATTGATCTACAATGCGCCACTCTGGCTGAGATAAAATGGAACGGGAATTGCTCATATAACTAACCCCTTATCTTTAAAATGACAATCTCTATTATAGCAAAAAATGAAGAATGGAGTTTTCTCACATATAAAGGGGAGCTTAGAGGTGAAATAATAAAAAGGATGCATTACATGCATCCTTTTTATTCTGCAATTTTTTCTAAATTACCGTTTCGGTCCATTCGGAAAGATGTTTGAGAACGTTCTTCATCATCCATGACTGCCAATTTACGAGCTCGGTTCATAATGTTCATAAGTGTTTCGTAATCTTCTTGTACAGTATGAGATTGCTTTTCTAATTTTTCTAGTTTCTTTTCTAGTTCCTCATTCCTAAGAATTTGTGCTTTAATTTCTTGTTTCAATCTCGTATTCTCGTTTTCAAGAGCTGTCACTTTTATATTTGAAGATCCGACTGTTTGTAAAAAATAAATAACATCTTGCATTGTCATAGAGCTTCTTGCAGCAGTAGATTCTTGATATGGAATAGCTTCTTTATATTGTACGATTGAATCTTCTTGTACTAACTCTTCATAATTAGTTATCGAATCTGAAACTGGTGGTGTATAAAGTAAACGTTTTTTCGCTTGTTCACCGCTTGCAGCACGCATTTTATCTTTACGATGTTTTTTTGCTAGTTGAAGAGCTTGTTCATAGCTATAGCGAACGACAGCATTCCAGCGGAAACCACAAGCAGCAGATGTACGATTTAACTGATCCCCTACTTCCTCAAATGCATTTAATTGTGTACTTCCTTCTCTAACATGACGAAGTACCGTTTCAGCAAGTAATAAATCATCCTCATCTGTCCAAGCATCTTGTCTTACTTTCATAGATTCAACTCCCTTTCTTTTTATGAACTTCCTATTTTTATAATGGGCAAAAAAATAAACTTTTATACAAAGCTTTTAAAAATATGGTAGATTTCGATGAAAGGTAAAAATTTTCCCATGAATGGTGAGCGCTTCTGTAGGAGAGCATATAAATATGTAGCATTATGTAGAGAATAGGCTTTGTAGGGAAACTTGCAACGAGCTTCAAAGAGCGGTAAAATACCATTTAGTGTTTATTTTTAAATGTACTTGAGAAAAGTTTAAAATAGAGGAAGTGTTATGTAATGGGAAACGAGTTTCGCGTGTGCGATGACTGTCAGGCAACGAACGTTAAAACGTTAGTTCCGAAGTTAAAAAAAGTAGATTCATGTGCAACGATTGAAGTTGGATGTCAGTCTTACTGTGGTCCTGGTCGTAAAAAATCATTCGCATTTGTAAATAACCGTCCAGTTGCGGCTCCAACAGAAGATGAGTTAATCGTAAAAATTGAAGCAAAGTTAAATAAGTAAGAAAAAGAAGAGTGAAAAGATTACTCTTCTTTTTTTATGCCCATAAGAGGAATGGTTTATTCTGCAAAAGTAATCTTGTGTGTACGAACGTTTTTTAAAGGATGGACATAATTTTTGTATTAAAATTCCAATTTATATAAATTTATATTTCAAAATAATGGTTGACAGTCTTTTAAAGCGATAGGTAGAATAGAAGTGTCTGATTCTGAGAATCATTATCAGGAAAATAACAATTCACCTAATTTTTTTATTACTATTTGAGAATAAATTTCATTTTAATAAATATATGTTGTTGGTTAGGATGGTTGAGGGATGGAAGCGAGTGCAAGCAGTATAGAACAGCAAGAAGAGAATGTTAAAGAGATTAAGAGCAGACCGCTCATCGCTTCTATTATTTTAGTAGCGGGTACAATTTTGTTAGCTTTAAGCATGGCAGTTTCTATTTCTTTTGGGGCTGCAGATATTAGTTTAAAGACTGTATGGCAAGCTGTATTTCAGTTTGATGGATCTATTACACATCATAACGTAATTCAAGAGCTTCGCATGCCTAGAGCAATAGGGGGCGTAGTAGCAGGTGCCTTTTTAGCGGTATCAGGAGCAATTATGCAAGGTATGACGCGAAATCCACTTGCTTCACCATCATTAATGGGGATTACAGATGGGGCTGTATTTGGAATTGCAATTATGTATGCATTTTTCCCTAATTCACCTTATTTAATGTTTGTAATCGCATCTTTTATTGGAGCTGCGTTTGGTGCAAGCATTGTATATGGAATTGGGTCTTCTTCACCAGGTGGATTAACACCTGTGAAATTAGCTTTAGCAGGTGCAGCTATTAGTGCTTTATTAGGGGCAATTTCATCTGGAATCGCATTGTATTTCAATCTTGCCCAAGAGGTGAGCATGTGGAATGCAGGCGGAGTTGCTGGAGTGAAATGGCAAAGTATTAATATGTTAGTACCAATTGGCCTTGTTTGTCTTTTTATCGCAATTATGATGTCGAGATATATTACAATTTTGAGCTTCGGTGAAGAAATTGCAATTGGACTTGGTCAAAATACGACATTGATTAAATTTATCGGAACAGTACTTGTTCTTGTTTTAACGGGTTCTGCAGTTTCCATGGCAGGATCAGTTGGATTTGTCGGTCTTGTAATCCCGCATATGACTCGTTTCCTCGTAGGCTCGGACTATAGATGGGTTATTCCATGTTCTGCGGTCTTAGGCGGGCTGTTAATTGAATGTGCAGATATGTTATCTCGCGTTATTAACCCACCATTTGAAACGCCAATTGGAGCAATTACAGCGCTAATTGGGGTTCCATTCTTCCTCTACTTAGCACGTAATGAAGGGAGAGGAAAGATGTGAGGACGAGTGTCTTAACAAAAAAGAACATTTCTATATTAACGATTTTAGTAGGACTAATCATTTCTATATTTCTTATTAGTTTAAATACAGGAACTTTTAAAATCCCGCCAATGGACGTATTAAAGTCATTGGTTGGACTAGGTGCTGAAGATCAGTCTGTTATTTTATTTGAATTCCGTATGCCGCGTATGGTAATTGCTATACTAGTCGGATCTGCCTTAGCTATGTCAGGTGCGATTTTGCAAGGTTTATCGCGAAATCCGCTTGCTGATCCAGGTATTATAGGTATTAATGCTGGAGCGGGATTAACAGTTGTTATATTCGTCTACTTCTTCTTCGGGAAAGTAGGGACTGGTACATTTTTATCTGTATTCATTCTTCCATTCTTCGCACTAGTTGGAGCGATATTAGCAGCGGTAATTATTTATTTACTAGCATGGAAAGATGGCGTTTCATCGACTCGATTAATACTTGTCGGTATTGCCGTTGCAGCTGGATTTGGAGCTGTTAGTTTAATTTTCTCTATGAAGATGACATCTAACGATTTTCGTTTTGCTACGATTTGGCTAGCGGGAAGTCTGTGGGGTACAGATTGGAAATTTGTATTAAGTGTACTTCCATGGATGGTTATTTTCTTACCGCTTGCTATAAGTAAAGCACACATATTAAATGTAATGAACCTAGGCGATTCTACAGCAGTTGGCCTTGGTGTAAACGTAGAAAAAGAAAGACGTAAATTATTATTTATTGCAGTTTGTTTAGCAGGTGCATCTGTTGCTGTTGCCGGCGGAATTGGCTTTATCGGTTTAATGGCCCCGCATTTAGCAAGGCGCCTTGTTGGTGGTAAACATCAAATTATGTTACCCACAGCTGCGCTAATAGGAACGTTTTTACTTTTATTCGCAGACGTAATTTCAAGAAGTGTACTAACAACTTCAGAAATACCAGTCGGTCTTGTTATTTCTGTAATTGGTGCACCGTATTTCATTTATTTACTTATGAGGACAAAATAAAGGGAGGCTTTTCGTATGGCAACTTTAGCGGTGGATGCGGTATCTGTTGGCTATAATGAAGGTTTAATTATTGATGGATTAACAGTTGAAATTCCGGAAGGGAAAATTACAACAATTATTGGACCAAATGGTTGTGGGAAGTCCACATTATTAAAAACGGCGTCTCGTATTTTGAAGGCAAAGCAAGGTACTGTTTATCTTGACGGAAAAGCAATTGAGAAACAGCCAACGAAAGAAATTGCAAAGAAAATGGCGATTTTACCACAAACTGCAGAAGTGCCAACGGGTCTTACTGTATTTGAGCTTGTGTCATATGGAAGATTCCCTCATCAAAAAGGGTTTGGCACGCTGAAAGAAGAGGATTATCGCTACATTAACTGGGCACTTGAAGTGACAGGAATGAAAGAATTTGCGAATCGTCCAGCAGAAGCGCTATCAGGTGGTCAACGTCAACGTGTGTGGATCGCAATGGCTCTTGCACAAGGGACAGAATTACTCGTATTAGATGAACCGACAACGTACTTAGATATGGCCCATCAATTAGAAGTATTAAACTTATTGAAAAAGTTAAATGAAGAAGAAGGTAGAACGATTGTTATGGTTATCCATGACTTAAACCACGCTTCTCGTTTCTCAGATCATATGATTGCATTAAAAGCAGGTAAGTTAATGAAACAAGGAACGCCAGATGAAGTTATGACAAGTGAAACACTTCGTAACGTATTTGAGATTGAAGCTCAAATCGTTCCATGCCCAGTAAACTGTAAGCCAATTTGTTTAACATATGATTTAGCGATGATTAGTAATCAATTGCGTAAAAAAGCATAAGTAGAACCCCCCTCGTGAAGAGGGGGACTTCTAATGGACGTTGAGCTTCTTATATAAGAATGGGAAGTTGAACGCCCGTTAGAATGGGTTATTAACAACAATTAATAAACATATATTGATTAATTGTTATCTTTGTTTCTTATAGTTCATTGTAACTTATAAGATAAATACAGCTAGAAGGAGTGGGAACATGAAGAATTTTAAAATGGCACTATTAGCAATGGTACTAGTTGTGACTTCTGTACTATTTGCAGCTTGTTCTAACAAAGAAGAAGAAAAGAAAGCAGATGCAAAGACTGAAGAGCGCACTGTAAAACATGCAAAAGGGGAAATTAAAATTCCTGCAAACCCAAAGAAAATTGCTGACCTTAGTGGTTCAACAGAAGAATTATTAATTTTCGGTATGAAACCGGTTATTACTGCTAATACATCTCAAGAAAAAATTGATGCACATATTGAAAAGAAACTAAAAGATGTTAAACCAGTTGGTTCTGCTTGGGGCGATAAAATTAACATCGAAGCAGTAGCTGCTGCAAAACCAGATTTAATTCTTGTAAATAATCGTCAAGAAAAGATTTATGACCAATTATCTAAAATTGCACCAACAGTTATGTTAAACACTCCATTAGATCAATGGCGTCCAAAATTCGAAGAAGTAGGTCAAATCTTCGGTAAAGAAAAAGAAACAAAAGAATGGTTCAAAAAGTATGATGAAAAAGCAAGCAAATTACATGACAAAATCGTCGCTAAAACTGGTGAAGCAACATTTATGAAAATGGCTGCATATCCAAATGCTTTCCGCGTATATGGTGATTACGGTTACGGTAGCGTAATCTTTAATGATTTAAAACTACCAGCAGTTAAAGGTACACCAACTGATAAACCGTTAGTACAAGTACAAAAAGAAGCTTTAATCGATTACAACCCAGATTACTTATTCGTATTTACAACTGGTGACGGTTCTCAGCGCTTAAAAGAATTCCAAGAAGAATCAATTTGGAAAAACATGAACGCTGTTAAAAATAACCACGTATTTACAATTAAAAATGAAGACTTAAACAAAGGTTACTTCCCACTAGGGAAAGATATGATCTTAGACGAAGTTGCTGAATTCGTTTTAGGTAAATAATGTATAAAGGAAATCACTTTTACTTCGGTAAAGGTGATTTTTTCTTTTTATAAAGGGAATAAATATAGTCTTTCATTTCTTTCTGTTTCTCATTTCGTTTATAATATAAAGTAAGAATGTAGTAAAGAAAGGGGGATGTCGGAAAGTGGTATATTTAAACGACAAACTCAGCGAAACAAAAGTGTTTAAAGACCCAGTACATAAATATGTGCACGTGCGTGATCGTGTTATTTGGGATTTAATCGGAACGAAAGAATTTCAACGCTTGCGCCGTATTAAGCAGCTTGGAACGACATTTTTTACATTTCACGGTGCAGAGCATAGTCGCTTTACTCATTCGTTAGGTGTATACGAAATTATTCGTCGTATGATTGATGATGTGTTTGATGGCAGACCAAATTGGAATGCTGAAGATAGATTGTTATGTTTATGTGCGGCATTACTTCATGATGTCGGCCACGGCCCATTTTCTCACTCGTTTGAAAAAGTATTTTCATTAGATCATGAGAAATTTACGCAAAAGATTATCGTTGGCAATACGGAGATTAATGATGTATTAAGTCGTGTTGATAAGGAGTTTCCACAAAAGGTAGCAGATGTAATTGCAAAAACGTCTACTAATAAATTAGCGATTAGTATGATTTCGAGCCAAATTGATGCGGATCGTATGGATTATTTATTAAGAGATGCTTATTTTACAGGCGTAAAGTACGGAAACTTCGATATGGAACGTATACTGCGTGTAATGCGTCCGTATGGGAATCAAGTAGTCATTAAAAATAGTGGTATGCATGCTGTTGAGCATTACATTATGAGTCGTTATCAAATGTATTGGCAAGTATATTTCCACCCGGTAACGCGAAGTGCAGAAGTTATTTTAACGAAGATTTTACACCGTGCGAAATCACTGCACGAGAAGTATTATACATTTAAAAATCATCCTGTTCATTTCTATTCTTTATTTGAAGAAGAAGTAACAGTAGAGGATTATTTAAAGTTAGACGAGAACGTTATGTATTACTACTTCCAAGTATGGCAGGAAGAAGAAGATCCAATTTTAAGCGATTTATGCCGCCGTTTTATGAATCGAAATCTATTTAAATATGTAGAGTTTACAGATAAACACGGTTTAGATAATTGGATGGAATTAAGTAGTTTATTTAAAAAGATTGGACTTGATCCGGAGTATTATTTAGTAGTTGATTCAACATCAGACTTACCGTATGACTTTTATCGTGCAGGAGAAGAAGAAGAGCGTCTACCAATCCTACTTCTTATGCCAAACGGAGAGCTTAGAGAGCTTTCACGTGAGTCGGATATTGTTGAGGCGATTACAGGTAAGAAAAGAACGGATCAAAAGCTATTCTATCCACATGATTTAATCTATGAAGATGGAAGAAAAGGAAAATATAAAGAGAGAATTATTGAGTTGTTAGAAGGAAAGAAATAAGAAGCAGCTAATGGCTGCTTCTTATGAAAAAACTTGAAATTATTTGTCGCTTAAGCGTTTTCCGCCAACTGCATAATGGTTTTTAGACATTTCTTCGATGAAAACAACGATGTTTTCTTCAGGAGCACCAGTTGTTTCGCTTACTGCTGTTGTTACTTTCTCAGCAAGAGCTTTCTTTTGTTCTTCTGTGCGTCCTTCTAGCATTTTCACTGTTACGTATGGCATGTACAATCGCTCCTTTTATGTAAGTTACACTCTTATTATAGCGGATTATGGGGAAGAACAATCGAAAAAACAAATAATTTCTTTTTTTGACATATGGAAGAGGAGATGAAGCATGGATCAGTTATTTAGATACCCGTTGCACCAAATTCCTTTGGTAGCAATGGCCATTATTATCGCATTATCAGTTCATGAATTTGCACATGCATATGTAGCATATAAATTTGGAGACGATACAGCAAAGAGACAAGGCCGTTTGACTTTATCACCGATGGCACACTTAGATCCTATAGGTTTGATTGCAGTATTAATTCTTGGATTCGGTTGGGCAAGACCGGTTCCTGTTAACCCATATAACTTTAAAAGACCGCGTCTTGCAGGTATATTAGTTTCAATTGCAGGGCCGATTAGTAACTTAATTTTAAGCGCAATTGGTTTAATTATTTGGTATAGCTTATTAAAATTTGGTGTATTATACTCAATTCCATCTGCAGTGGCAGATACGTTAGCTCAATTTTTCCAGATTTTTATTATGCTGAATATCGTTTTACTTGTATTTAACTTATTACCGATCCCACCACTTGATGGGTATCGCGTAGTGGAAGATTTAGCACCAGCAAATATTCGCGCGAAAATGACACAGTATGAAAAATACGGGGCAATTGCGTTATTAATTCTCGTTATTACACCGCTTAGTAATTACACAATTCAACCTATTTTTCAAGTAGTTATTCCGCATGTATTTGTATTTTTAGATAGCATCATTGCGCCTATTTTTGGCCTTTTATAATTTTTAAGTGAGGAGGATTTTACATATGACAGAGAAAAAGAAAAAAATCGGTTTTAATATCGTGAAAAATGATTCAACAGATGGACATGGTGGATTTGGTGTTGGAGCATTAAGCTTAGAAAACATTTCACCTGTATTTGTTGATGTACTAGAGAAGACTGCATTCGTTGATATCGGTGCGATGCATGCGCGTAGTACAGTAGAAAAAGGTATTAAGTTTTTAACAAATAAAGATGAGGTTCCAAACGGAAAACCGTTTTGGCTTGTTTGGGTAACGATTGAAAGAACTGCAACGGGTGCGTATTACGCAGGTGTAACAGCTTGTGAAATGACAGTTGACCGTGAGATTCGCCGCGGATATAAATCACTTCCAGAGCACGTAAATAAAATGGATAAATCATTGAAGCGTCACATTATGGTTGACCATATGGACGAGTCATCTAAAAAGGTACTTGGTACGTTCTTAAAAGAACATAATGAAGCGATTTGGAACGAATCTAGTGAAGAATTGCGCCGTGCATTATTAAGTGAATAAAAAATAGCTGACGGGTGCCCGTCAGCTATTTTTTTTACCAAGGAAGATATTTTTTCCACCAACTTGTTTTTTTCTTTTCTTCAGTCGTTTTTTCAAATTCTTCTTTATCATCGACGTGATCCATACAATATTCAGTCGGTTCGGTACCTTTAGCGAAATACATTTTCACAGAAATAGGACAATTTTTTGTAGCAATTTTACCGTTCTCTGGATTGATATTAACCGCTACGACGTCACTTGGTTGTTTAAATTCTTTTTTAGGCTGTCCATCTAAGCCCTTCTCCATCGTATCAGTCCATATTTTCTTCGCATACCCTTGTTCTGCTACGTTTGAAATAGATTTAGGTTGATCGTATCCGACCCATACACCTGTTACGATTTGCGGAGTAAATCCGATCATCCAACTATCCGTTTCAGTAGAACCAGATTTGCCGGCATATGTTCTTGATAGTTTGGATAACATCGATTGACCAGTTACAGCAGCATAGCTGCTTAGTTTCTTATTAAACATACCAGTCATCATTTCTTCCATTACAAACGCTTTGCTCTTGTCGAGAACTTGTTTACTCTCTAAATGAGCATCGTATAATATATTTCCTTCATGATCCATAATGCGGCGAATGAAAGTAGGTTTTACTTCTTTTCCACCGTTTGCGAACATGCTATAAGCGTTAACCATTTCAATTGGTTTTACTGGTGATGTACCGAGAGCTAGAGAAGGCACATCTTTTAATGCACTTGTAATTCCAAACTGTTTCGCTGTTTTTGCAAGCGCGTCATCGCCTAAAAACAAATTTGTTTTCACAGCATAAATGTTATCAGAGACTGCGAGAGCTTGTGCCATCGTTACGAAATCATCTGCATAATAATCTTTATAGTTCTTCGGTTTATACTTTGAAACGCCGTCACCTAAGGTGAATACAGTATATTCGCTTTTTAAGCGTGTAGCAGGCGTGAATCCTCGTTCTAATGCCGCATAATATAGAAATGGCTTAAATGTAGAACCAGGCTGACGAATGGCTTGTGTAGCCCTGTTAAATTGACTCGTAGTATAATCAGTTCCACCAACAAGAGCAGCCACTTCACCTGTCTTTGGATTCATAGAGACGAGAGCAGTTTGTATGTTTGTTGTGTCAGGTATGTGATCTTTTACAGCTTGTTCTGCTACAGCTTGTAGTTTAGGGTCTAGCGTTGTATAAATTCGCAAGCCACCCCGTTGTAAAGCTTGTTCGTCTAATCCAACATCACGAAGGAGCGAAGCTTGTACAGCATCTTGGAAATATGGTGCGACCTCTGCTACTTTTTTCGTATCTAATGAGGCAAAAGTTAGTGGCTCTTTCTTCGCTAAGGCTGCTTGTTGCTTCGTAATATATCCTTGCTTTACCATTTCATCTAATATGAGAGCTTGTCGTCCTTTCGCACGATCCTCTTTCAAAAAGGGAGAATAGACACTTGGCCCTTTCGGGATACCTGCGAGCATACTAGCTTCTGCTAATGTTAACTCTTTTGCCGTTTTATCGAAATATAGACGGGACGCAGCTTCGATGCCATAAGCGCCATGTCCGTAATAAATTGTATTTAAATATCCTTCTAAAATATGATTTTTATTATAATTCACCTCAAGGCGAATTGTGTACATTGCTTCTAATAGTTTACGTTTCCACGTTTTATCATGATCTAAGTAAAGGTTACGAGCATACTGTTGTGTAATCGTACTAGCACCTTGGACTTTTGCCATCGCTTTTAAATCGGCAACAATGGCACCAGCAATACGTTTCATATCAAAGCCATGATGTTTGTAGAATCGTTGATCTTCAATAGATAGTGTCGCCTCTTTTACATAAGGTGAAATTTCATTAAGAGATACATTGTAACGTTTTTGCATTTCATTACTTTGTCCTATAACAGTGTCATCATTTGCGTAAAAGACGCTTGTTTGCGGGACCGCAACAGGAGGAGGTCCCATAATTTTTGCAACTATAATAATAACAAAAAAAGAAAAAACGAAGAAAAGGACGCAAGAAAACATTGCGGTGAAGAAAAGACGTTTATATTTTTTAAGTTTTGGATTCATAGTTTGATCCATCTTTTTTCAGCCCCTCATTAATACAAGCGTTATTGTATTAGTATTGAGGGTTTTCGTTTATTTTAAACAATGAAATTTTGAAAATAAAAAAGCCCCTTCCATTAAGAAAGGAGCTCAAAGGCACGTGCTGGCCAATCGGTAATGATGACATCTACACCATAATCAATCATAGTTTGTAAATCTTTGTATTCATTAATTGTATATGGACGGAAAACATACCCTTGCTCTTGTGCTAACTGCACAAATTCTTTCGTTAATAACTGGAAGTTTGGATGTAATCCATTTGCTTCTCTATGTTTTGCTTCGGCAATTGGATCAGCAAGTGGTGTATCATATAAAATTGCTCTTGGGATTTCAGGAGCAATTTCTGCTAATAATGAAACAGAGTCATGGTTAAATGATGAAAATACAATTTGATTAGAAAGATGATACTCACGCACAAGTGCAACAGCTTTTTCCTCAATATTTGGGTAATGAATAACATCTGTCTTTAATTCAATATTTAGTTGTAAGTTCGTTGTGGAAAGCCAAATGAAAACCTCGCGCAATGTTGGGATTTTTGCTTCATGGAAAGAAGGGTCTTTATAGCTACCAGCGTCCAATGATTGTAGTTCCTCCACCGTTTTTTCCGAAACAAGTCCAACGCCATTTGTTGTGCGATCGACGGTTTCATCGTGAATTACGACAAGTTCACCATCTTTTGATAAGTGGACATCGAGTTCAATTCCGTGAGCGCCAATGCGTTCTGCTTCTTGGAAGGCAATCATCGTATTTTCGGGATGTGTTCCTTTTACTCCGCGATGAGCGAAAATAAGTGGTTTAATCATGTGAAATTCTCCTTATTATCTCATTTCTTTTATTATGAAACTGCTTTAGGGAAAATACAATTGAATATGACAAACATTTACAAAAGTCTAACAGTTGCAGAAAAGTTAACGTTAACGTAAAATGTAATAATCAAGTGAAGGGAGGAATAAACATGTATAAAATTGATGAAGTAACAAAGCAAGTCGGTTTAACAAAACGTACACTTCGTTATTATGAGGAAATTGGTTTAATTCATCCCCCAGAACGTAGTGAGGGAAATATTCGTCTGTATACTGATGAGGATATTGCCAGAATTAAAAGAATTGTAGAAGCGAAAGAAGTGCTAGGAATCACACTTCAAGAAATGCAGCATTTCTTATCACTAAAAGAAAGAATGGAGCAAAGGAGAAATAGCGAGAACCCTCGTGATCGTGAAGTGATTCAAGAAATTAAAGATATGCTTGAAAAACAAGTGCAAACGTTAGACGAAAAAATGGAGCAAATGCAACGTGTAAAGGCAGAACTCGAAGATAGTTTACATCGTGCAGTAACATTTTTAGAGAGCACAAAAGGAGAGTAATCAAAATGGAGAGCAAACAAAAACTAGGGAGATTGATTACAGTGGTGGCTACCTTCCTTGCCTTTTCGGGTATAGGAGTAGTCGACCCAATTTTGCCAATTATTGCAGAGAAAATTGGTGCAACACATTGGCAAGTTGAAATGTTATTTACCGCTTATATTTTAACGATGGCAATCATGATGTTACCAGCTGGTATATTTGCATCGAGATTTGGTGATAAACGGATGATGACAATCGGCCTTGCGATTGTGACTGTATTTGCGTTTATATGTGGTATATCGCAAACGATTGCTCAATTATCTCTTTTCCGCGCTGGATGGGGATTAGGAAATGCGATGTTTTTTGCTACAGCAATGACGCTGTTAATAGCATTAAGTAAAGAAGTTCATGAAGCAGTAGGATTATACGAAGCAGCTATCGGTTTAGGCATGGCTGGCGGACCATTATTAGGCGGGATATTAGGTGGTCATTCTTGGCGTTATCCGTTTTTCGCGACGAGTATTTTAATTTTCTTAGCATTTATTTTAGTATTCTTTTTTGTAAAAGAACCAGAGCGAAAAGTGAAGCGTAAGGCTGCTGGCGTAGGGGAATTACTTAACCTGGTGAAGTATAAACCATTTATGCAAGGTGCCATTTCAGGGATGCTATACTACTACGGATTTTTTGTCGTGTTAGCATATTCACCACTTATTATGCATTTATCAGCTATTCAATTAGGTTTTGTATTTTGCGGATGGGGACTCGCGTTAGCTTACGGTTCTGCAATTTTAGCACATAAGCTAGAAGGGAAATATGAACCAAAAACATTATTGAAGGGTAGTTTACTCGTATTTGCGATTTTCTTAATTGCACTATTCTTTGTGAAAATTATGTGGTTACAAATTACTCTTATCGTTTTATCAGGATTGGCATCTGGTTTAAACAATGCATTATATACAAGTTATGTAATGGATATTTCACCTTATGAAAGATCTGTTACGTCAGGTGTTTATAACTTCGTTCGTTGGCTAGGGGGCGCAATTGCTCCGATTTTATCAGGAGTTATCGGTCATACTGTTTCACCACAAAGTCCGTTTTTAGTAGGTGGAATTGTGGTATTAGTTGGTTGTATTATGATCCTAATTCCAATTCGTAAACCAGTAGAAATAGAGACAAAAGCCCTTTCTTAAGAAAGGGTTTTCTTTCCTTTTACGGTGCAAACCCTTTCTGCACATATGTTAGAACCCTCTGACTAAAATATATTTTCGGTATTTTTGTACTTTTAACTATACATTTTGGATGTTTTGTTTTATTTTTGTTAGGGGACATTAATGATGTCCCTATTATAAATTTGCATTGAAAGGCGTGATTGTACGATGGAACTATGGTTCACTGAAAAACAAACAAAACATTTTGGGATTACGGCGCGTATTAACCGCACATTACATACGGAGCAAACAGAATTCCAAAAACTTGATATGGTTGAAACGGAAGAGTTCGGAAACATGCTTATTTTAGATGGCATGGTTATGACGACAGAAAAAGATGAGTTCGTTTACCATGAAATGGTAGCGCACGTACCTTTATTTACACATCCAAACCCTGAAAACGTATTAGTTGTTGGTGGCGGTGATGGCGGTGTTATTCGTGAAGTGTTAAAACACCCAAGCGTAAAGAAAGCAACTCTTGTTGAAATCGATGGAAAAGTAATTGAGTACTCTAAACAATACTTACCATCAATTGCAGGCGCATTAGATAATGAGCGTGTAGAAGTGAAAGTAGGAGACGGTTTCCTACATATCGCAGAAAGCGAAAATGAATATGACGTAATTATGGTAGATTCTACTGAGCCAGTAGGACCAGCAGTAAACCTATTTACAAAAGGCTTCTATGCTGGAATTTCAAAAGCGTTAAAAGAAGATGGTATTTTCGTTGCTCAAACGGACAACCCTTGGTTTACACCAGAATTAATTACAACTGTGTTTAAAGATGTAAAAGAGATTTTCCCAATTACTCGTTTATACACAGCGAATATTCCAACTTATCCAAGTGGTCTTTGGACATTCACAATCGGATCTAAAAAACATGATCCATTAGAAGTAAGTGAAGAGCGTTTCCACGAAATCGAAACGAAATACTACACAAAAGAATTACACAATGCAGCATTCGCATTACCGAAATTTGTTGGCGATCTAATTAAGTAAGAGAATCGTATCGAACAAATAAAGTGTAAGTAGCTCATTTAAGGTGTTTGTCCAGAAGACTTGAACATGCTAGCTATTTACACTTCTGTAAAGAAAATTGTCTTCTTGTATGAAACAGAAGACCCGGTAAATCGAGAAAGAGGAGCAACTCGCTCCAAATTTGAGAAATAATGAAAGGTTGGGATACCTTAAGTTCCACATAAGGAGGAAAAGAATATGCGTTTTGATGAAGCTTATTCAGGTAAAGTATTTATTAAAAGTCATCCAAGTTTTGAAGAGTCAGAGGTAGTTATTTACGGGATGCCTATGGATTGGACAGTAAGTTACCGTCCAGGATCTCGCTTTGGCCCTGCACGTATTCGTGAAGTATCAATCGGTCTTGAAGAATATAGTCCGTATTTAGATCGTGAACTAGAAGAGGTAAAATATTTTGATGCGGGTGATATCCCATTACCATTCGGAAATGCACAACGCAGCTTAGACATGATTGAAGAATATGTATCAAAACTTTTAGATGCCGGTAAGTTTCCACTAGGTCTCGGCGGTGAGCACCTAGTGTCTTGGCCAATTTTTAAGGCAATGGCAAAAAAATATCCGGATTTAGTAATCATCCATATGGATGCTCATACTGATTTACGTGAATCGTATGAAGGGGAGCCTTTATCCCACTCTACACCTATTCGTAAAGTGTGTGATTTAATTGGTCCGGAAAACGTATATTCTTTCGGAATTCGTTCTGGAATGAAGGAAGAATTTGAATGGGCGAAAGAAGTAGGTATGAACTTATACAAGTTTGACGTATTAGAACCGTTAAAAGAAGTATTACCGAAACTTGCAGGACGCCCAGTCTATGTCACAATCGACATTGATGTATTAGACCCAGCTCACGCTCCAGGAACAGGAACGTTAGAAGCTGGCGGTATCACATCTAAAGAATTATTAGATTCCATCGTAGCAATTGCAAATTCAAATATAAATGTAGTTGGAGCAGACTTAGTAGAAGTAGCTCCAGTCTACGACCATAGTGATCAAACACCAGTCGCAGCAAGCAAATTCGTGCGGGAAATGCTGCTCGGTTGGGTGAAATAAAAGTGAAGCCGACTGTTTAGACCCGGTGGCTAAGGTTCTTTCCTGCAAAAGGTGCTTTTTACCTTTTGGCAGGGAAGGTTCTTAGACGCAATGGTCTAGGAGGCGTAACTGGATAGTAATAAAAGCGGAGGCAGCTCGCTCAGAATCGCAGGTCATTGGAACGCTCGATCGAGAAGCACTTTTGGCGCAGGCCGAGAGTGTGAAATGGCCAGAGATTCTAGCCGCTGAAGCTAGATAAAGTAAAAGTCCTCTATATGATTAGAGGGCTTTTATTTTGTCGTTATGTGTCGGTAAGTCGATATATTTAAAAAATCGCCTATATAATTTCATTTACCGTTATGCAACATAAAAAAGAGCTATTCTCAAATGATGGGAATAGCTCTTTTTCTTATGCAACTTTCTCTTCTGAAGCAATGCCGCGAATTTCATCAGCAGAGCGGATCGGATATTTACGGAAAACAATAGATCCGATGTATCCGACAATAGTGGTAACGATTCCGCATAGTACGGCAGCAATCGTTACTTTTATAACGTCATTAAATCCGAATAGGACAAGAAGACCTGGAATTGGTGATGCTGTTCCAGGTGCATTATTAACAAGCTGGAATAGCGATGTAATAATACCAGCAAGTGCACCGCCAACGAAATTTGTCATATAGATTGGAATTGGATTTGCTGAGACAACATCGGCTTGTGTTAAAGGCTCGATTGCTACAGCAATTGTATCTTTCTTTGAACAAATTTTTAATCGTTTAAAGAAAATAAAGTTCATCGGGGCTGAGGCTGCAACGGCCAGACTAGCAATTGCCATTGGTAAACCTGTTAATCCAAGCATTGCAGTTAGTGCCATAGAACTCAGTGGAGAGGTAGAAATAACTGTTATTAATCCACCAAGCATAATACCCATAATGATAGGACTTTCTGTAGTTGCAACTGAAATCATAGAACCGATTTTACCGAGTGTTGCGTTAACGAGCGGATCCATAAGCATTGCCATTCCGCGTGAGATTGGTGCAGCGATAAATAGGATTGCTAAAAATTCCACACCAGCTGGTAATTTCTTTTCGAGAAATTTCACGACGAAGGCACAAACGTATCCAGCGAAAAATCCTGGTAAAATACCGAATCCACTAGTAGCGATACCAATTAAAACAGCGTATACGGGGGAAACACCGATTGCTAATGCGACTAAAATCGCTGCTGCGACACCGCTCATACTACCGGAAGCTTCTCCTACTGATTGTAAAAAGTCATTATGAAACATTTCTCCACCTATATAACGGTGAAATGCTTCAATAAGAAAACTTGCAATTGCTGCATTAGCTAAAGCGCCCATCGCCTTCATTCCGTAAGGCGCGCGGTAACTGAAAAGTGTAAATAGACAAAGTACAACGAGTAATAGTGCTAAACCTTGCAAGATAGCCATTTGAAAACTGTCTCCTTTGATTTTTGTAATAAAAATTCGTATCATTCAATAATAATATAAAAGTGTATGAAACGGAAAAATTTTTTCTTGAGAACTTGCTGTAAGAAAAAATCCCTTACAATAATGTAAGGAAAGTGTAAGACTTTTAGATAGAGTATAGTATGCTCTTTTCCGTATAATACAAGTATAGATATAATACTAGCGAGAAAGAAGTGCAAACAGGAGGTTCATGTATGAAATTGGTAATTAAAGTTTTAGCTGTATTCGCCATTATTCTAGGTGGAACAGCGTATTATTTAAACACAAAAACAGAAGGTGTACATGCTTTTGTAGACAACTTCTTTTCAAATAAAGAAATACAAGATTATTATGCGGTTGTAGATAAAGGTGAGAAAAAAGACGGTGAATATTTGTATACATTTAAAGGGTATACAGAGGACGGAAAGCAACAAATTATTAAAAGAATGGTAAATCGTGAATTGCATGCAGGTGCTTTTATAAAAATTTATGCAAAAGGTATGCAAGGAAAAGGATGGGCTGAAATAACGAAAGAGTCAATACCGCAAAAAGCGTTGGAAAAAATAGAAAAACCATAAAAGGAGCGACTCATTCGCTCCTTCTTTAGTGCGTTAAAATAGTGATAGATGTCTTTTCTTTGTTAGAAATAATTTTTGCACTTCCACCAATTGGGAAAGTGAAAATCGGAGTTGTATGCCCGAAACTTGCGTTTGCAATGATAGGAATATGTGCAAGTTCAGGTTTTGAAGCAATCATTTCTTGAATGTCTTCTATCGTACATTCTGCACCTTTTTGCATCTTTCCTATAACGATTCCCTTTATGTATTCAAAATCTTGCTGCTGCATAAGGGAATGTAAATAACGATCAAAAGTTTTAAGAGTAGATGTTCCAGTTAAACTATCTTCTTCAATAAATAAAATTTTGTCCTTTAAATTTGGTATATATGGTGTACCTTGCAGTAAGTTAAATGTGCTCATATTGCCACCGATAATATCTCCCGTAGCTTCTCCTTCATGAATTGAAACGTATCCTTCATTTTTAATAAATTCTCGATTTTCCTGATCTATATACCAAGAATCATCGCTCCACGTTTCAGCCGGAACGATTTCAATAGGCTCATTAGCGGTTAAGCATTGTAAAAAGTAATCGGCTGTATACTCGAGTCCTTTCTCCATTCCAAATGAAGAGAAATGGGGTCCTGAATATGTAACAAGTCCTGTTTTTGCGTAAATTGCATTATTTAAGGCAGTAATATCAGAATAACCACAGAAAAATTTCGGGTTTTCACGAATTAAATCGTAATCGAGATGTTTTAATAAACCATTTGAGTTGTATCCGCCAAGTGTAGTCAAAATAGCTTTTACATTAGGATCTCCAAATGCTTCATGGAGGTCTTGAATGCGGGAAGAAATAGAAGAGGAAGCAAATCGATCTATCTCATCGGCATATTTTGAGAATGTAACTTGAAAGCCCATGTCAGTTAATCTTTTTATAGCAAGTTTTCTATTTTCATTTGAAACAATACTTAAACTACACGATGGGGAAATCACTCGTATTTCATCGCCTTTTATTAATTTTGTTGGTATCACTAAATTCACCTCTATAATTAAAAGAATATTTAGATTTAAAAAACATTTTATCATATGAAATAAAGTATAAGTGAATTATTTTTTGAAATGGAGTTTTCCTGATTTTTCAGCAGACAGACAGAGTCTTTTTTTGATATGATAGGAAAAGTGATTTATTATAAGTAGTATTTAATATCTATAACATTTGAAAGGTGTGCAAGACGTGGAGAAACAACTTGCAGGCTTGCCGGTACACGTTCATTTCGTAACAGAAATCCGTGAAGGGGCGAGGAAGGAAACCGTTGCTTTTGAAGCAAATGGTCAATACTATGTAAAAGGTCAAGGTACATATGTAACATTCCAGGAGCCGAACGAACAAGGCGAAGTGAAAACAATTATTAAAATTCAAGATGAACAAGTTCTCATTATGCGTTCAGGTGCTGTTTCTATGCGTCAGACGCATGTGAAAGGTGAATGGACAACTGGTACGTATACGAGTGAACTTGGTACGTTTGCATTGCAAACAAAGACTGATAACGTTCTTTTTAAATGGTCGGATGAAAAGAAAAAAGGACAACTCTTCTTAACTTACGCATTGCTTCTAAGTGAACAAGAAGCTGGCAGATATACTATTACAATTAATTTGAAGGAGGCAAAATAATGAATTCCTTAGAACAGGTAAAAGGATTGATTAAAGAAGAAATTCAGGCTGCTGTATTAAAGGCAGAATTAGCGACAGAAGAACAGATTCCAAACGTTGTATTAGAATCTCCAAAAGATAAAACAAATGGTGACTTCTCTACAAATATGGCAATGCAACTTGCACGCGTTGCAAAAAAAGCACCTCGAATGATTGCAGAAGAACTAGTTGCAAACTTTGATAAAGCAAAAGCTTCTATTGAAAAAATCGAAATCGCTGGTCCTGGTTTTATTAACTTCTATATGGATAATAGCTATTTAACAGATTTAATTCCAACAATCGTAAACGCTGGTGAAGCTTACGGTGAAACGAATACTGGTAAAGGTGAAAAAGTACAAGTTGAGTTCGTATCTGCGAATCCAACAGGTGACCTTCACTTAGGACATGCACGTGGTGCGGCAGTAGGTGACACTTTATGTAACCTATTAGCAAAAGCAGGCTATGATGTATCTCGTGAGTACTACATTAATGATGCTGGTAACCAAATTCATAACTTAGCTCTTTCTGTTGAAGCTCGTTACATGCAAGCTTTAGGCTTAGATAAAGAAATGCCAGAAGACGGTTACCATGGTGCGGATATCATTGGAATCGGTAAAAGTTTAGCTGAAGAATTCGGCGATCGTTATGCGAAAGCTGATGAAAAAGAAAGCTATGAATTCTACCGTGAGTACGGTTTAAAATATGAATTAGCAAAACTTCAAAAAGACTTAGAAAGCTTCCGTGTTAAATTTGATGTATGGTTCTCAGAAACATCACTATACAAAAACGGAAAAATCGATCAAGCTCTTGCCGTATTAAAAGAGCGCGAAGAGATCTTTGAAGAAGATGGAGCAACTTGGTTCCGTTCAATGACTTACGGTGACGATAAAAACCGTGTATTAATTAAAAACGATGGTTCTTACACATACTTAACGCCAGATATCGCTTATCACCGTGATAAATTAGAGCGTGGTTTTGATAAGTTAATCAACATTTGGGGTGCTGACCACCACGGTTACATTCCTCGTATGAAGGCTGCTATTCAAGCACTTGGTTACGATAAAGACACGCTTGAAGTAGAAATCATCCAAATGGTACAACTGTATCAAAACGGTGAAAAAATGAAGATGAGTAAGCGTACGGGTAAAGCAGTTACACTTCGTGAGCTTATGGAAGAAGTAGGCGTGGACGCAATGCGTTACTTCTTCGCAATGCGTAGCGGTGACTCTCATTTAGACTTTGATATGGACTTAGCGGTATCAAAATCTAATGAAAACCCAGTATACTATGCACAATATGCTCATGCTCGCGTATGCAGTATCCTTCGTCAAGGCGAAGAATTAGGATTAGCTGCAGATGGAGATGTGAACTATAAACTTGTTACTTCTGAGAAAGAAGTAGAGTTACTGAAAAAACTTGGTGAATTCCCAGCTGTAGTTGCGGATGCAGCACAAAAACGTCTGCCACACCGTATTACAAACTATGCATTTGAATTAGCAGCAACATTACACAGCTTCTACAATGCGGAAAAAGTATTAAACCAAGATAACTTAGAATTAAGTAAAGCTCGTTACGAGTTAATGAAAGCAGTACGCACTACACTTCAAAATGCATTAGCAATCGTAGGAGTATCTGCACCAGAAAAAATGTAATGAAGAAAAGCGGAAGCGGGCTTTCGTTTTTAAATAAAAGGCAATCACACGATGTTGTGATTGCCTTTTTATGTGGAGATAATAAAAAAAATAAAATTTTATCAAACAAAAGGGGAATTTGCGTCATCTTATGTAAATGTTAGGAGGCTTATGATGGAAGAAAAGATAGAAGAATTAATTGATATATATAAGAAGCAAATATATTCCTTATGCTATAAATTAGCGAAAACGAAAGAAGATGCGGAAGATATTTTTCAAGAGACGTGGATAAAGGTTTTTTCATCAAGGCACCAACTTTCTTATGTGGATAATTATAAAAAGTGGATTACTACAATTTGCGTTCGTACATTTTATGACTTTTACCGCAAGAAGAAAAGATGGAAAAATCGCGTATTAGATTTATTTCATAAAGAAGGTGGTGGAGAAGTAGAGTTTGTAGATGATGTGAATATATCAGAGGAAATCATTCAAAAGGTAGAAGCCGAAATGATACGGGAAGTTATACAGTTATTAAATGAAAAATATAAAACGGTACTCGTACTCTATTACTATGAACAATATTCTTACAAGGAAATGAGTGAAATATTAAATATACCAATTGGTACGGTAAAGTATCGGCTTAATTATGGGAAAAAGAAAATGCGAGAACATTTGGAGGGGTTCGTTCATGAGGGAAGATAAACTTGAACAGAAAATAAAGAGCAGTTTAGCAGGAGAGATAATACCAAGCGAAGAGCTAATCAATAACACGAAGCAGGGTGTGCGAAAGGCTCAGAAGTTAGAGAAGAGGTGGCTAATTAGTATTCATGCCATTTGGATTGTTTTGTTAACAATTGTTATAGAACAATTTATCACTCATTTGGATCATAAAATTCCTATGCTGATAGCAAGTGTGATTATGATGCACGTATACATTCCGATATATGTTGTAATACAGTCATTTTTAAAGAAGGAGTATAAATTACATGATAGAGTTCGCTAATCCATTTGTAGTATTTGAGATAGCTGGAATTACAATGTTTTTGGCTTTTATAGCACTTTTAATATGTGTTGTATCATGGGTATATACAGATGCTAAAGCACATCAAATGAGCAAAGGATGGAGTATTTTAGCAGTTATATTGCCATTCTTTATTGGATTTTTATTATATATGGTAAGAAGAAGTAAAAAGAAGGTTGAAGGAGAATGTAAGGTGAATTTTGTTAAAAAACAGAAAGTAACATTAGTTGCGATATTGGCAAGTACAATGTTTGTATTACTTAGTGGTTTTACTTTTGCACAAACGTTAGATGATGCGTGGAGAGCAGGAGATATATATTTAGAAAATGAGAAGCAAGGGAAAACAAGTTACGAGGCAAAATTCTCATCATGGGATATTGCCGGTAAGGATATCAAATTTCAATATGAAAAGGATACAGAAGTGACATTTTCTTATGAGACAGATGCAAAACGAGGAAACTTATGTTTTAGTGTGTATGAAAGACAAGGAGAAGGTATAAAAGAGTTAAAGGAAATTTGTGAATCGAAAAAAGGTACTTTTACAGTTACTTTAAAAGCAAATGAAGAATATGTATTGAATATAAGCGGATTAAAAGTAAAAGATGGATTTGTAAAAGTGAATTGGGAAGAGAAATAAAAGGGGTCCTATAAAGGACCTCTTTTCTATTGAATAGTATAAGTAACAGAAAAACTAACAGGACTATAGTAAACGTAAGGTGCATGAAATTGAACATACATATTTCCATCTGTTTTTGCAGTGAAAATTCGGCCGTAACCATCAGAATAACGTCCAATAAGGTTATGATTTGAGTCATAAACACTGTAACTAGGAGTTTTGCTGTTAGGATGAATTGTTAGTTCTTGTCCTTTTTGAAGGAAAATAGGTTCTTGTTCAGAACTACCTCCAGTTTGCAAAGAATAAAATTTTGTAAAGCTTTGTTCTTGAGCGGCAGCAGCGACTTTTGTTTCAGGGATAAACGCAGTAGCTCCAGTAATTCCTGCTAAAGTTAATGCACCTGCTAAAATCATTTTTTTCATAATAGAAAAAGCCTCCTTATTAGTTGTAATCGTTTTTGTTACAATTAATATTGTATACGATAATGGGTAGGATAAAATATGCTTTTATGCATATATATTTTTTCTCAATAAAAGACCACTGATAAAATCAGTGGTCTTTTAAATGATTAAGCAGCTTTCTGTTCAGTTTGAGGAACAGGTTTTTGAAGCGAGTTATAAACTCCTGTTCCGATAACGTCTAATGCCATTCTCATTCGTTCAGGCGAAATGTTTTCTAATACGTTATCTTGAGGTGTATGGTATACCTTCTCAATATGATAGATTAATGGATTCCAACTATCGACACCCATCCAAATGAATAGAGCAGCAGGAATACCAGCTTCAGCAAATGGAACATGATCACTAGAACCGAATTTACCTTGTAGGACGAGTTCATTATTTAGTTGTTTACCTGCTTGCAAGGCAGCGTCTGTTACAAAGTTTGTAGAGCCATCAGGTGTCATAGCGTATAAATTCTTTGCTTTATCATAATTTGTTGCAACCATGTCGGCGTTAAAGACACCTAAAATACGGTCGCGTTCTTTTGGGGATAGACTATTCACGTAATAATCCGAACCAAGTAATCCAGTTTCTTCAGAACCAAAGGTAATAAAGCGAATTTCTTTATCAGTTTCTACATTTTGAAAAGCACGAGCTAGTTCTAATACTAATCCAGTTCCAGAAGCATTATCATTTGCGCCAGGTGCTCCGACAACACTATCATAGTGCGAGCTTACAACGACTGCTTTTTCATTACCTGTACTCTTTTTTGGTTTCTTTTTGGCGATAACATTTAGAGATGTTAATTTAGATTCATGTCTCGCTTTTAGGGAAAGAATTGTTGTCCCTTTTTTAGCGATTTCTTCTTTAAATGCATTTCCTTGTGCATAAGCAAGGCCAAAGACAGGGATAGATTGCTTTTTCGTTAGGCGGGGATTGAAGGTTTGTCCATAATTTCCGCGTCCGCCAATTAAACTGTATAAAAGAACACCTTTTGCACCTTTGCTAATAGCATTTTCAACTTGTTTATTATAGTCTGTAACTGTCGTTCCTCTTTCAAATAAAACAATTTTACCGTTTACTTCATTTGGAATATCTTCTAATTTTGTACCACCTTGAACAAAGATAAGGGGAGCTGTAACAGCTTCTGTAGAAATTAGTGCATTAGGAGCAGCACCAGCTTGCCAAGTACGTTTTGTTGATAGTGGTGATTCAATGAATCCAACGTATTGATCGGGCACCAGAAATGGTTGATATTCTACGTCATAGCCCATTGATTTAAGCTGCATACCAATGTAACGAGAAGCCCATTCTTCGGATTTTGTCCCACCGGGGCGAGGACCAATTGTTTCAGACAAGAAACGAACATGTTCAATCGCGCGGTTTGGATCAATCTGTTTTGTAATAGATGGAGTTTGTGTAACCTCTGACGTGGAATCCGCTTTCGCTTGCCCGATTGGAGCTAAGCTAACAGCGAGTGATACAGCAAGCAAAGAGCTTACTATTTTTTGTTTCAATGATTTTCTCATTTTTTCCTCTCCTATTCTTCTATTCTCTCTGACTGACAAAAGAAGACGGATAATGAATTTATTTTACCTTCGCGCCTTTTGTTTTTCAATATTCTGACATTGAGAAATAAAAACGATATATGCATATTTGCATATTTTTGAGGGAGATATGTATGCTATCATTTTAAACGAAGGTTCGCTTTCTACTCTGAAAGCTCCTACATTGCATGAATCTAGTGTACCCAAACTTTAGATTATGTAGAGGAATGGAATCACTGTAGGGTTTCATTTCTCATGTTTGAATCAGTTGATGGTAATTATGTTTCCGCATTTCATAATTATTATCAGTGATATATGTAAGGCATCCATATGAAAATAAGAGGCTGTTCAAAGGTTTTCCGTACTTTTGGGCAGCCTCACCCCGTTAAAAGGACGATACTTTATGTATCGTCCTTTTTGTATAAAAAAACATCCAATCAATTGAGAGATTGATTGGATGTGAAAAAATTATTAATAATTTTTTTTGCGTTTTGTAGCTAAAATACTTAATAATCCAGCTAGTAGAAGAACGATACCTACTGTTTGTGTAGGGTCTTCTTTATGACCTGTATTTGGAAGGTGTTTATCCGTATTTTGATCATCTTGCTGTTTGTTATCTGTTTTATTCGATGTTTCTTCAGAAGTTCCGTTTTCGTGTTTCTCAGATGTTTCATTGCCTTTGTTTTCTTCTTTATTTGGAGGAGTAACTGGCTTGTCATCTCCACCTGAAGAAGATTCAATTTTTTTATTTGAAACTGTAATTTGTAGTGGTGAAGCTTGGGCTTTTTCAATAGTAAAGCTTATTGGTGATGCATCTAATTGATAGCCTTCAGGAGCTTTTGTTTCCACTAGTTGATAATTACCAGGTTTCAAATCATTTACGATTAATTTACCATGCCCATCTGTTTTTAAACCTTCTCGTACTACTTTTCCATCTTGGTCTAAAATATTGAAAATGGCACCTTCAAGTGTTCCGTGGTGATCAATATCAACTTTAGTTAACTCAATTGAACCTGTTGTTAAACTATTTAAAGCTGTAACAGAGGTAATCTGAGATTGTCCTTTCGTAATTGTGAAAGGAATTGGTTTAACGTTTAAATCATAGCCAGTGGGAGCTTTCGTTTCAATGAACTGATAATCTCCCGGACGTAAATCAGAAACAGAAATCTTCCCAGCTTTATCAGTAGTTAAATCTGAACGAACATCCTTGCCGTCCATATCTACAATTTTAAAGATAGCCCCTTCAAGAGTAGTACCGTCGATGTCATCAACTTTAGTTAATTCAACTGTGCCCTTAGTTAAGCTATTCGTAGCAGTAACAGAGGCGATTTTTTCTTGGCCTTTTTTAACTGTGAACTTAATAGGTGTTTCGTTTAAGTCATAGTGTTCAGGAGCTTTTGTTTCGATAAACTCATAGTCTCCTGGTGGTAATTCATCAATGACTAAACGGCCGTTTTTATCAGTAGTTAAATCGGTACGGACGTCATGCCCATCCTTGTTAACAATTTTAAATACTGCACCTTCAAGTGTTGTGTTTTCTTCATCATCATCAACTTTAATTAACTCCACACTACCTTTCGTTAAGCTATTAATAGCTGTAACGAAGACATGCTTGGTTTGACTTCTTTCGATTGTGAATTTAATTGGTTCTTCATTTAAGTCGTAATGTTTAGGAGCTTTCGTTTCAATAAATTGATAGTCTCCTGGCTGTAAGTCTTTCGCGATGATTTTTCCGTCTTTATTGGTAACTAAATTCGTACGAATGTCGTTACCATTCATATCAGTAATTTTAAATACCGCACCTTCTAGCATTTCTTTCTTATCTATAGAGTCAACTTTAGTTAATTCCACGCCACCTTTTGTTAGGCCATTCTTAGCAGTAACAGAAACGGGAGATAGTTGACTTCTCTCGATAGTGAAGCTGATAGGTGTTTTATTTAAATCGTAATCTTTCGGAGCTTTCGTTTCAATGAATTGATAGTCTCCAGGGCGTAAGTTTGTAGCAGTAATCTTACCATCTTTATCAGTAGTTAAATCCGTGCGAACAATTTTACCATTCGCATCAATGATGTTAAACACTGCATCAGAAAGTTTTGTATCTGGATTTATATCATCCACTTTTATTAATTCTACAGAACCCTCAGTTAAGCTATTTGTAGCAGTAACTTGGAGCTTTTCTTTTTGGCTTTTCTTAATTGTAAACTTAATAGGTTTACTATCTAATTTATAGTGTTCAGGAGCTTTCGTTTCAATAAACTGATAGTCCCCAGGGCGTAAATCAGAAACAGAAATTTTTCCATCTACATCTGTTGTAAGCTCAGTGCGAATGTCGTTACCATTCATATCAGTAATTTTAAATATCACATCTTTAAGAGCGGTACCATCTACATCATCCACTTTAGAAAGTTCCACAGCGCCTTTCGTTAAGCTATTTGTAGCTGTAACGGAGATAGGATCAGCTTGGTTCTTTGTGATTGTGAATGGAATTGGCTCTTTGTTTAAATCATAGTGTTTCGGAGCCGTTGTCTCGATGAATTGATAATCACCAGGACGTAGGTCGTTAATTTCGATTATTCCTTGTTCATTTGTAACAAGGTCTTTATGAACTACATCACCATTCATATTAACAATTTTAAATACTGCATCTTTAAGAACAGTGCCATCAACATCATCTGTTTTAGAAAGTTTAACTGCACCCTTTGTTAAAGCATTTGTAGCAGTGACATGAAGAGTTTCAGTTTGGCTCTTTTTAATTGTAAATACGATAGGTTTTTTATCTAAATCGTAATGTTCAGGAGCAATTGTTTCAACGAATTGATACGTACCAGGACGTAGATTTTCAACAACAATTTTACCTTCATCATTTGTTTTTAAGCCTTCTTCAACCAACTCTCCGTCTGCATCTAATAAATTAAATACGGCATTAGCAAGTTTTGTATTTATATCAATATCGTCAATCTTTGTTAGTTCAACGCTACCGTTTTTTAAAGCATTTTTGCTTGTAACATTGATCTCTTTCGTTTGACTTCTTTCAATTGTAAATGGAATCATTGTTTCATCTAATACATAGTGCTCAGGAGCTTTTGTTTCAATGAACTGATAGTCTCCAGGGCGTAAATGAGAAACAGAAATTTTACCGTTTTTATCTGTAACAAGATTCGTATGAACTTCCTTACCATTCATATCCACAATCTTAAAGATTGCACCTTCGAGCATCGTACGATCGATGTCATCGATTTTTGTTAATGTTACTGCACCTTTCTTTAAACTGTTAGTAGCAGTAACAGTAATATTCTCTTTTTGACTTTTTTCGATAGTGAACGGAATAGGGTGTTTGCTTAAGGTATAGTCTTTTGGAGCTTTCACTTCAACAAATTGATAGTCTCCAGGACGTAAATCAGAAGCAGTAATTTTACCGTTTGTATCAGTCGTTAAACCTTTGCGAATTACCTTTTTAGTATCATGAGCGTCAACGATTATAAATTCTGCACCTTCAAGAGTAGTGCCATCAACATCATCAACTTTTGTTAAAGTGACGCCACCTGTAAGTAAACTGTTTTTTATAGTAACAGGGATAGGAAGATCTTCCTTACTACCTTTTTTAATTGTGAACTTAATAGGTGTTTTGTCTAATTTATAATGTTCAGGGGCTTTTGTTTCGATAAATTGATAATCCCCTGGTGCTAAATCAGGAATAACTAATACTCCGTGACCATCTGTTGTTAAATCTTTCATAATTTCTTTGCCAGTTGTGTCTTGCAATGTGAATACAGCGCCGGCAAGAGCTTTACTACTTTCCACATCATCTTCTTTAATAAGTTTAACTTTTCCTTTCGTTAAACTATTTTTGAAAGTAATAGGGATGAGTTTTTGTTGGCTCTTTTCAATTGTAAATTCAATAGGTTCTTCATTTACATCGTAATAAGTAGGAGCCTTTGTTTCGATTAGTTTATAATTACCTGGACGTAAGTCTTGTACTACTAATTTACCGTCTTTATTGGTAGTAAGTTCCGTACGAACATCCTCGCCTTTGTCATTAATTATTTTAAATACCGCACCTTCAAGGGTTTCCTTAGCATTTACATCATCAACTTTTGTTAATTCAATACCGCCTTTTATTAAGCTGTTAGTAGCAGTAACGTTAATAGCAGTTGCTTGACTTACCTTAATTGTAAATTCAATCGGTGTTTTATTTAAGGCATAATGCTCCGGAGCTTTTACTTCGATAAATTTATAGTTACCTGGACGTAAACCAGTAGCAATAATTTTACCTTCCTGATTCGTAACTAATTCTGTACGGACATCCTCATTTTTGTTATTAACAATTTTGAATACGGCACCTGTAAGTGGAGTGCCATCAACATCATCGATTTTTATTAGCTCAACATCGCCTGGTAGTAGACTATTTTCAGCTGTAATAACAATTGGTGTTTTTTGACCTTTTTCAATTGTAAATTCAATTGGTGTTGATCGCAGTTCATAATGTTCAGGAGCTTTCGTTTCAATAAATTTATATTTGCCTGGACGTAAGTCAGAAGCTTTAATAGTTCCGTTTTTATCGGTAGTTAAGTCCGTACGCACGTCTTCGTTTTTTTCATTAACGATTTTGAATATAGCTCCAGCAAGAGGAGTCTTTTTATCAAATTCGTCGATTTTTAATAACTCAACGGCACCTGTTGTTAAACTGTTTTTTGCAGTAATTGGAATGATACTTGTTTGACTTTTTTCAATTGTAAATGGAACTGGTTCTTTATTTAACTCATAGTATTTAGGTGGTGTTGTTTCAATAAATTGATACTCACCAGGCTCTAAATCTTCAACGGTTAAAGTTCCATCTTTTTCTGTTTTTAAGTTTGTACGCACGTCTTCGTTCTTGTTGTTAACAATTTTGAATACCGCACCTTCAAGAGTATTGCCATCTACATCATCAACTTTTGTTAAAGTAACACCACCTTTAATTAAAGTGTTTTTTGCTTCAATAGAAGCAGCTGTAGTTTGGCTTTTTTCTATTTCGAATAGGATAGGTGTTTTGTCTAATTCATAGTGCTCAGGAGCTTTTGTTTCGACAAATTGATATTTACCAGGACGTAAATCTTTTGCTTCGATTTGTCCATGTTCATTTGTTGTTAATTTCTCATATCCAGGAATATTTTTTCCGTTGCGATCTTGAACAGTAAACTCTGCCCCTGCTAAAGTTTTATTATAATTATCCACTTTTGTTAAAAGAGCAGATCCTTTAGTTAAACTATTTGTCGCAGTTAGATTTACTACTGTTGTTTGATCTATAGAGATAGTAAACGGAATAAGTTTGCTATCTAATTGATAATGCTCAGGAGCCTTCGTTTCTTGTAAGTAGTAAGTTCCTGGTTTTAGTTTATCTATAATAATTTGTCCGTTATTATTTGTTGTTAATTCTTTGTGTTCTGGAATTACTTTTTTATCTTTATCCAGTAGTGTGAAAATAGCGCCTTGTAGTGTTGCGTTTTTGTTCAGGTCATCAGATTTTGTTAAAACTACTTTCCCGACAAATTTCTTATTTGCAAGTTTATATGTTGTAGTCTCTTGTGTACCAAGTTCAACAATTTTCCCTTGTTTTAAATCCCAGCTAATTACATAGCCTTCAGGAGCCTTTGTTTCTTTTAATAAATATTTATCACGTTTTAAATTATTAAATTTAGCGATACCGTCTTTGTCTGTTGTAATTTTACGGATAACAGTTTTACCTGTACGATCGTATAAAGTAAATTCTGCCCCAGCTAATAGTACGTTCTTATTGTCGTTATCTACCTTTATAATTTCAAGGTTTCCACGACCTTTGGTAGCAGATCCTCCACCTGAACCAGAAGACATTCTCACTTCAATTGTTTCAGTAGTTTCTGTGTTTTTAACTGTCAACTTATTGCCTGTGATTTTCGCTTTATTACTTACTTTTTCTTTATCGTCTGCATTAATAAGTGAGCGATATTCTAAAATATAAGCTCGATCAATTTTTTTCAAGAAGGCAATTTCGAAATGTTGCTTTCCGGTATTATTGTCTGTTGTTATTTTGAGTTTATAGTCTGTTCCTTCTTTTAATTCGTTTACTTTATCTTTTGTTAAATTTCCATATGGATCAACAGTTGTAGGATATAAGTGGAATGAATCTTCCACAATTACCTGATTTTCGGTTGGGTCATCTGTTACAACCGCATCCGCAATGGTTGATTGGCTTTCGTTAATTGCGATACTCCAATTAATATAGTTGTCGTCTTGCACAGCTTTTTTAGTAACAAAGCTGCCACCTTTATTTACTTGAGTGTCACCTGTAAGGGTGTTTACAATTTTAGAGCCATCTTTTAAATCTGCCTCATTTTTGTAGGTACCTTGGATAAGTTCACCATCAAGGCTTGTTTTAAAGATAATATAGTAGGGTGAATTAATTGATTGTTTGAAATGAACCTTTAGGGTGTTTTTATTTTTCTCTGTAGGTTCTTCAAGTTCATATTTCTCAGTTGGTACAGCATTACCAGGTTGTGCATTATCAGGATTTCCATTTAAAATCATGTCGCGCACTTCAATGGATCCAGGAACTAACTTTTGTTTATCTTGTATTACGTCTATAACGTAAGGATCTTTAATCTCAACGTTATTATAGTTAAAGCCTATTATCCAAGTAATTTCCTTCGTTTGGGCGTTATAAGAACCGTATTTATAACCATTTGCCTTTGTGAAAGTATCAGGATCGAAATTAGCTTCAACTTTATTTGATTGTGGATTAGAATCCGTATCTATCCAAGATAGGTTACCTGTATTTTTAAATGAAGTTTTACCACTTTCTAGCTTTGTATAATCAAAGTCTGTCGTATATTTTACGACTAATGTCTTTGTCATATTAGACTGATATGTACCTATAAGAGTAATTGTAAAGCCTTTATCTGTTGCATCTAAAACATAGTCAGTCCCAGCTTGAAGGATATAATTTCCGTCTTTAATTTCTAGTTTTTTATCTTTTAATTGTAATCCACCGTGATCAAAGGTGTCCGTAATGATCGCTTTGTTTAATGGATAGTTGTTATTATTTACTATAATTGTCCAAGTTGTTGTTTTGTCTTTATAATTTGTTTCAGCTTTATTATTAGATTTAATAATATTTTGCTGCTTGAAGCTAGCTTCATTTTCTTTACTTGAATCATTATCAGCTGTAACTTTATTTTTTACTTTTCCATCTTCTATAACTTTATTAGTTGGCTTGGTTTTATAGGTAATCACATAAGCACTATTAATATCATTGTTAAACTGTAAATCGAATCCATTCTTCTTGTTACTTACAGTGTAATTATTAACAGCGTCACCTGTTACAAGCGTTCCTTTTTCATTATATGAAGCGTTTTTTACAACAATAGAATTTGCATCTAGTTCGTGTGTATCGTCAAAAATATCTTTTAAAATCGCATCTGCTTTTTTGATCTCTCTTTGATCACCATTGTAAGTAATTGTCCACTCAATTGTTTGCGTCTTTGGATCATATTTACTTGTTTTATTTAAGTGTGTACCACGAGAAACCGTTACAGTAGAGCTTGCGTTTTGTTGCTTTTGATTATCACTCGTTATCGTAACGTTATTTCGGAAACTTTTAATATTTTCATCAGTAATTTTTGTGGCATATTCGATTTGATATGCTTTATTGATAGAATCTTTAAAAGCAATCTCCAATTTTGAGCCATCTGATGAAATAATATTGTAATCTGTTGGCTCAGCTTCTGCACCACGCGTTACATTCCCATTAACATCAACTTCTAAATAATAAACTTTAATAGAATCTTTATTTAAGTTTGTACCTTGTGGAATGCTATCTTTAAAAATAGCGTTTTTAAGGGTGTCTTGCGTTTTGTTCATCTCTACTTTCCAATTAATTTCATTTGTATTAATTGGTCTATCAGGTAATCCTTTTTTATTCGTAGCTGTTTGTACATTAGGCTTAAAGTCAACTGTAATAGAAACATCCTTATCTTTAATCGGGAAAGGAATTTCTTGTGTTGTTGTACCTTTAATTTCAGCTCTATTAAATTCTGTCTTTAATTGTAGGTTACCAGCAACATCTGGATGCTCTTCAACATAATCGTTGAATGTCATCGTGACTTTTCCATCTTTTGTAACAGTAAAATTACCAATTTGATGGTTTTCACTATCATATAAAGGACTGTTAATTGTATTGTAAATCTTAAAATGTTTAGGAAGATCAAAAATATAGTAATCTCCATTTTTCACATTCATTGATTTTAAAAGTTCCCATGTAAACTCAATATTGGCAGGGGAATCTGTACTTGGACGGTTATCCTCTGTAAATGGTTTTCCGTCTTTATCCGTCAACTTTACACCGGTTAAAATGTTTGTTGTTATTTGCTTTGGACCTGAATTTGTATTCTCAGCAGGGTCGCTTGCTAGCTTTTGTTCTGGATTGTCAGTAGCAATTTTAGCTGCTAGGTTTTGTTCCGGATTATCAGTGGCAGTTTTAGCTGCTGGGTTTTGTTCCGGATTATCAGTGGCAGTTTTAGCTGCTGGGTTTTGTTCCGGATTATCGGTAACAGTTTTAGTTGCTGGGTTTTGTTCCGGATTATCGGTAACAGTTTTAGTTGCTGGGTTTTGTTCCGGATTATCAGTAACAGTTTTAGTTGCTGGGTTTTGTTCCGGATTATCAGTAACAGTTTTAGTTGTTGGATCTTGCTCCGGATTGTCAGTAACAGGTTTAGCTACTGGATCTTGCACTGGTTTATTAGTATCCTGTTTGGTGCCATCTTCTTTAGAGTCTTCTACCTGAACAGGAACTGATATAGGCTGAACCATTGTTCCTAAAGGAAAAGCGATTTGAACTGATTTTTCTCCAGTTTTTAAAGTTGAGTTAAACACAGTATCAAATTTAATTTTTCCTTTAGCGTCTTTCAAATTTTCTGCTTGATCATTAAATATTAATTTTAATTTATTATCTTTAGCTGTTATAAAATATTGACCAATATTTTTTTGATCTGTTACTAAATCCCCTTGCAAATCTTTAGATACTTTTAATGCAAGTGGTATTTGAACTACTGCTGTATCATTTGCGTGTGCAACTTGTTGATCCTTTATTGACCAAGCGTATTCTACTTCAATGGTTGATCCTATCTTTACTAAGTTGCTAGGATTTTTTGCTTCGTCAATAATTTGATTCGTTGCATCTTTCATTTCAACAGTGTCAAATAAGGAATCTCCTGTTAACGTTTCCGCTCTTACTTGATTGTATGGAAAACTAGCAAGTTGCGAAAATAGTACGAATACAATTAAACATACATTAAAAAGTTTTTTCATTTTTCCTCCTCTGAACATTCATTTGTCCATTGGGGACTTATTCCACATGAACAAATGGAATATTAAAAGTATTTGTTATAAGCTATTTATTTTTGTTATCCCTCCGTTTCTATACGCGTTCTCAGACAAACAGGATTATGTTCAAAGTAAAATTGTTTAACGTAAAACAAAATGTATATTTACACAGTTCTATGGAAATATACACAATTCGACAAAAAATGTCGAAAAAAATACTGATATAAAGAATGATATCAGACCTTCATATGTGAGATAGTTTTCATGTATATCTAGTAAAAAAGAATGGTTATAAAGGTAAGTTTTACGATACATACTAACCAAGGTAGTGTATCCCTTTGTGAAGGCTTATTTTTGCCTTAAAGTTATGTGGAAATAAAAATCTAGATAGGGTTGGTTTTGGTCAGAATGAAGACAATATGTACTTTGAAAATAGTCATTTATTTTGTCTAAAGAGAGTTATGCGATTAGTGGACCGAAGTTGAAAGATGATAGTTTCTTACATTGTTAGAGAGATATAAGGATTACAGAATATTCGACTAACACGTTACTACGGTCATTTTTGAGCCTGTTTAAACAATAAGAAAGAAGGTGTTTTACTCCTTAGTTACAATATCTTTTTAGTAAAGATAAGTTTAAGTAACCTCCGCTAAAGATTATATACTTAAATGATAAAGAGTTCAACAATAGTTCACATATTTTCCCAAAAATAAAAAACGGCTGTTTTATGTGGAATAAATCTACAAAACAGCCGTTTTTGGTATTAGATTTCTGTTAAGATTATTGGTTCACCGCGTGTTACGACAACGGTATGTTCACATTGTGCAACAAGACTTTTATCAGGTGTAACGAATGTCCAACCGTCGTCACCACGCTCAATAATATGATCAGCCTTCATAGAGATGAACGGTTCTACAGCGATAACAAGACCGTCTTTTAGAAGCGCATTATCCATTGGATCATAGTAGCTTAAAATGTGATTTGGTGCTTCATGTAAGCTAAGACCAATGCCGTGACCAGTTAAGTTTTGAATAACATTGTACCCACTTTTATGTGCGAAGTTTGAAACAGCACGACCAATTTGATTTTGTTTTGAGCCAGCTTTAATCTTTTTCATTGCTGTCCAAAATGCATCAACCGCTGCTTGGCAAAGTTTTTCTTTTTCCTCGTCTTCTCCAAGTACAAATGAAATACCTGTATCTGCATAATAGCCATCAAGTGCAGCAGATACATCGACGTTTACTAAGTCGCCTTCTTTTAATACACGATCTCCTGGAATACCATGAGCAACTTCTTCATTTACACTAATGCAAGTTACACCTGGAAAATCATATTCTTTTTCAGGTGCAGAAATAGCACCATGCTCATCTAATACTTTTTTACCGATCAAATCAAGCTCTTTCGTTGTCATACCTGGCTTCGCTTGTTTTTTCATTTCTTCACGTGCAAGCGCAACGATGCGGCCGATTTTTCGTAAGCCTTCTAAATCTTGTTCATTACGAATAATCATGAAAACCACTGTCCTTCCTCGAATATATATCTTATCCGATTGTATCATGTTTATTTTCGTCCTGCTACTCGCTTGCGGTATGCGGGTTGATTCCTCTCATAAAGAATACATGACAATTGTCATATCGATGTCATGACGCATCATACTGTTTCCTAAGTTTTCCAAGTAATACAATGTAAATATAAGAAACAGCGGGGGTGGAGAGATGGAAAAGATTATTGAAGTAAATGGTGTTTCTAAAACATTTAAACATAAAAGCGCAGTAAATAATGTTTCATTTCATGTAAATAAAGGGGAAATAGTAGCGTTACTTGGTCCGAATGGTGCGGGAAAAACAACGACGATGTCGATGATGCTTGGATTAAAGGATCCAACAGAAGGTAAGGTCTTTATATTTGGAAAGAGTCCAAAGCATAGGGATGTTCGTAATAGCTTCGGTGCGATGCTGCAAGAAGTAAGTGTCATTGATAGTATTACGGTGGAAGAGGCAATTGAGTTATTCCGTAGTTATTATACGAATCCTATAGCGAAAGAAACGTTACTGCAGTTATCAAATTTAGAATCAGAGCGAAAGCAAAGATGTGAGAAATTATCAGGTGGGCAAAAAAGAAGATTAAACTTTGCGCTTGCACTTGCGGGAAATCCGGATTTGTTATTTTTAGATGAGCCGACAGTCGGAATGGATATTACGTCTCGAAGAACGTTTTGGGAAACGATTCGAAAGTTAGCAAGTGAAGGGAAAACGATTATTTTAACGACGCATTATTTAGAAGAAGCAGATGCTTTAGCAAATCGTATCTTATTATTTGCGAACGGAAAGATTATCGCAGATGGTACACCAGACGAAATGAAAGCAACGATTTCGAGAAAAACAATCACATTTTATTCGAAGGAAAGCATTCCTACAAAATTACTAAAGGAATTACCAAATGTAACAGAAGTAAAGTCAAACGAAGGACGCTTCATTTTAACAACGGAGGATACGGATGCAACTTTAAAAGCCATTTATCAAAGGAGTTTACCTGTAACAGATGTTTCAGTTGAACGTGGAAGCCTTGATGAGGCATTTGAACAGTTTGTCGCAAATCAGAAGGAGGAAATCGCATGAGAGCGTTATGGATGCAGTGCAAAATAGAAATTTTACGTACATTCCGCAATAAATTATTTATCTTTTTCTCATTATTAATGCCTGTTATGTTTTACTACATTTTTACAAATGTTGTTCAAGTACCACAAAACGGAGATGCGTGGAAAGCACATTATTTAATTTCGATGGCAACTTTCAGTATTGTAGGGACTGCACTCTTTAGTTTCGGTGTGAGACTTTCTCAGGAAAGAGGGCAAGGATGGACACATCTTCTAAAAATTACACCGCTTCCAGAGGGAGCATATTTAACAGCAAAAATTATCGCTCAAACAGTAGTAAATGCTTTTTCAATATTAGTTATCTTTATTGCAGGGATACTAATTAATCATGTTGAGTTAACGGTAGGGCAATGGATTGGTGCGGGGTTATGGTTATTGTTAGGGGTAACACCATTTTTAGCGTTAGGAACAGTAATAGGTTCCATTAAGAAGGCGGACGCAGCTGCTGGCTTAGCAAATATCTTAAATATGAGTTTAGCTATAGTTGGTGGGTTATGGATGCCGATTGAAGTATTCCCAAAAATATTAAGAACAATTGGTGAATGGACACCAACATACCACTTCGGAAGCGGTGCGTGGGATATTGTAGCTGGAAAATCAATTGGATGGGAAAATATCGCGGTATTAGGAGGTTATTTCCTTATATTTGTTGTAGTATCAATATATATAAGAAAAAGACAGGAAGCGGTATAAATGATAGAGAAGAAGTGGATTGAGATTTTTCCGAAACATATGGGATTCTTCCCGTATATGTGGTTTGTTTATCTATTATTTCCAATTTATCACTTAGCGCAGGCATCAGGATGGAAGCTTGTAATAGGAAGCGGTATGTTGATAATTTTTATCGTCACATACCGTCAGCTTTATTTTGTTCAGAGGACGTTTGTTTTTTGGGCGTGTATTCAAATGGTACTCATCTTTTTATTTGCTTTATTTTATAATCCTTTTATGATATTTTTTGGCTTTTTCACAGCAAGTGCGATGGGATTTGCGCCAAATAAGAAAGTATTTCGAGTGCTGTTATGTTCGTTAGTTATCATGCTTGGAGCATTTTTATTTGTAAATATGAATCAACTAACAACTACAAGTTTAGTAAATATCGTTCCGATGTTTATTTTAATGCTTCTTACGCCATTTGGTATGCGCAATTTTAATCAGAAAAAGATGTTAAAGAACCAACTGAATGAAGCAAACGAGCAAATTAAAGACTTAGTAAAACGTGAAGAACGGCAGCGGATTGCAAGAGATCTTCATGACACATTAGGACATACGTTATCTCTTATTACTTTGAAAAGCCAGCTTGTAGAGAAGTTAATTGTGAAAAATCCGGAGCGTGCAAGTGTGGAAGCGAAGGAAATTACACAAACGTCTCGTACAGCCTTAAAACAGCTGAGAGAATTAATTTCTGATATGCGTATGATTACGGTAGAAGAAGAGCTAGAGCAAATAAAAGCGATCTTACAAGCAGCTAATATTGAATTAGAAGTGAGGCAAGAAGCAAGATCGAGCTCGTTATCACCAATTGAACAAAATATTGTCGGGATGTGTTTACGTGAGGCCGTTACAAATGTTGTAAAACATAGTAAGGCAACGCGATGCGCAGTTTCTGTATTAGAATCGCAAGGTGAGCTGATTTTGAAAGTAGAAGATAACGGAATCGGTTTAACAGATCAAAATCATGATGGAAATGGTATCCGTGGCATGAAAGAACGAATTGCTCTTATTGATGGATTTGTTGAACTAGGTACAATCAATCCAGGGACGTTGTTAACAGTAAAAGTTCCAGTTGTTATTAGAACAGGAAAAGATGAGGTGAGGGCATGATCCGAATTATTATTGCAGAAGATCAGCGGATGCTTCGTGGTGCGTTAGGGGCTCTGCTTGATCTAGAAGATGATATCGAAGTAATTGGGCAAGCTGCGAACGGGGAAGAGGCGTTAAAATTAATTGAATCGTTAAAGCCAGATGTAAGTATTATGGATATTGAAATGCCGATTCAAAGTGGATTAGATGTTGCTGAAGCGTTAAAGAAAGAAAAATCATCATGCAAAGTAATGATTTTAACAACATTTGCACGGCCGGGATATTTTGAAAGAGCAATGAAAGCTGGTGTGCACGGCTATTTGTTAAAAGATAGCCCAAGTGAAGATTTAGCAGCAGCAATTCGTAATGTAATGAAGGGGAAACGAGAGGTCTCCCAAGATTTAATGTTCGGCCTATGGCAGGAGCAAAATCCGTTGTCAGATCGCGAAAAGGAAGTATTGTTGCTTGCGAAAGAAGGAAAGACGGCAAACGAAATTGCGAAGGCGCTTTATCTTTCGCCGGGTACAGTACGTAATTATATTTCTGAAGTATTAGCGAAGCTTGATGCGAAAAATAGAATTGAAGCAATTACAATTGCGGAAGAAAAGGGATGGATATGAAAAGAAGTTTACCTATGATTGGTAAACTTCTTTTTTATTATTGTACCGCTATTACTTTATTTATTTTTTGTAACGGTTTGTAACCGTGTGCTTCAAATGCCTTTGCAAATTCATTTGATACGGCAGTTCCATATAAATCCTTTGCAGCTTGTACGATATGAGATTGAAGTGATTCAAAGTCTTCAGCGGAAGTTGCATAATTTTGCAATGTACGCATAACAACTTTACTTACTTTTTCATTTCCTTGTTTTTGAACAGCAACACCGTTATATGTTTTACCTTCAGCTAATTGATATAATACGTGACTGATAATACCAGAATTCACGTGTGATTCTTGATTATTACCATCGTTATAGAAATCTTGTAAATTTGTATATAGTTTATGACCGCCGTCACCAATTTCCCTTGGGATATCACGAATTGTTAGGCCACCTAATGTATCGCCCATAATCCAGTTTCCTTTATCTTTCTTTACGTAATATTCGATTTGTGTACCCCAGAAATCCGCTAATCCCTCGTTTAGTGCAGATGTTTCAGCGCTTGGATATCTCACGACTTTATTTTTCGTTGTGCCACTGAATACAGCATGTCCAAATTCATGAGCTGTTACATCAAGAGCTGATGTTAGTTTTCCGTCTAAACCATCACCAAATACCATTTGGTTCCAAGCGGGATGCCAAAATGCATTTACATAGTCTTCTTTTACACCATCACTAACTTCAGTAGAATCAAAACCGTGTACACTAGCAACAACTTTTGAATCTTTATTGTCGTAACTTTTTAGATTATGTTCTTTCTTAAAGTAATCGTAAATATCACTCATGTTCTTCATAGCGCCCGCGGCTTCTTTGTCTGCAAAATTAGGATTGCTACTTGAAATTAGTGTCCCTGGATAACCAGCTTGACTATATCCTCCGAGGGAATCGGCGTAGTTTGCATTATAAATATAAATACCATTTCCGCGTGATAAATCCGCTAAATAAAATTTCCCATCAGTTCCTTTGGCAATATTAAAAGAGATGTTTTCTTGAAGTGCATTTTTCCCAGTTCCTTGCTCACTTGCAGGGGATAATCTAGGTGACGTTACTTGATTTATAGTCTTATTCTCTTTGTTTTTAATGAATTTTTCTTGGAAAAGTACTTCGCCAGTTTTTAAATCAACGATAGCATTGCCGTTTATAATTTGTTCATTGTTTTCATAAGTAAATGTAATAACAGTTGCGAATGTATAATAGCCATCTTTTTTCTTATAAACAACGGTTTCGCTAGAGAATTCTGTCTCAACTGCATCACTTGGAATTTGAACTATATCGCGTAATTTAGATTTTACTTCATTTTTCGACAAAAAATTTGTTATAGTAAGATTAGGTTGTTGATTTAAATTTTGAACAACTTTACCACTAACAGTTGTGATTACTCCATTTTTATCTACTTTTACAATGAGATCTTGGCCATATACTTTATAGTTTTTATATGTTTGTGCAAGGCGAACTTCGGTTTGATTTTCTTTGGTTTCTTTATTTGTAGGTTGGAAATCTACATTTTTTTCAGTAGTGACTTGTTCTTGTTGAGCTTTAGCCCCATCTACCTCACCTTTTAAATACTTTTTAGCAATATTTTCTTTCGTATCATTTTGAGGTTGTGTTAATTTCCCGATTGTTAAACCAGGCTGAGCAATTTCAACTTTGACTGCACTTTTGTCTAATTCTTGAGCATGAATAGCTTCTGTTGATAAAGGGCAAAGAAGACCGAATGTAACGAAAGCACTAGCAAGTTTTCTATAATTCATCTATAACACTCCTAATCTATTATTGTATGTGAGATGAATTGTATGAAAAATTTGCCGAATTTTATATATATTATGCATTATTTCATATCAAAAATTGTCGAATTCACATTATTGTAGTGGTATGACAACTCAAAAAATTAGATTGTTCTAATGGGATGGTGAGTAAGTATGCACGCAGAAAAATTAGGAAGTGAAATTAAGAAAATTAGGGTGATGAGAGGATTAACACAGAAACAGTTATCCGAGAACATATGTCATCAATCGGAAGTAAGTCGAATTGAATCGGGCGCGGTATACCCAAGTATGGATATATTGCAAGGTATCGCAGCAAAATTACAAGTTCCCATTATTCATTTTTATGAGGTACTCATTTATTCTGATATTGAAAGAAAAAAACAGTTTAAAGATCAAATCATTATGCTTTGTAAGCAAAAAAGATATAAAGAAATTTATAATAAAGTATGGAATGAGCTGAAAAAGGAAGAATATCATCCTGAATTTCAGCAGTTTCTTCAATGGCAATATCATGTAGCAGCTTACATATTAAAGAAAATCGATTACGAATATTGTATTTTAGAATTGAAAAAATTGTTAAATCAACAGTTAGCTGGAATAGACGTATACCAAAATCTTTATATAGAAAATGCGATTGCAAATATTTATGCTGAAAATAGCTATTTTAAGAAGAGTATTGAGTTATTTGAAGATATATTAAAACAATTAGATGTATTGCATGATAATGAAGAATTTGAAGTGAAGGTAAGATATAATCATGCAAAAGCATTATATTTAGATAATCAATATGAAGAGTCACTTTATCAAGTAAATAAAGCGATTGAAATATCATGCCGAATTAATAGTATGGCATTAATTGGACAGCTATATTATCAAAGAGGTGAATGCCTAGGGAAGTTGGAGTACGATGAGGCAGAGGTTGAAGATGCATATAAAAAGGCAAGTTTCTTTTTTGATATATTAGAAATGCATGCATATAAAGAAGCGCTCGTAAATAAAATCAGTAGATAAATATCCTAAAAAATGGGTATGCATAATTGCATATAATAGGGATAAATTTTCATGATATATTAAAATAAAAAATGTGGGTGATGGAATATGAAGAAATTACTTATTGGTAGTTTATTAACGTTAGCGATGGCATGGGGTATTTCATTAGGCGATACGGCATTAGAGAAAAGCCATATAATTTCTCATAACGATCAAGAGGTACAATTAGCTAAAGATTTACCTTTTGAATATTAAAAAACAACCGTCTTACTTAGGCGGTTGTTTTTTTATGGAGTAACATCCAAACGTCTTTACTAGAAACAGGTTTGCTAATAAAGAATCCTTGAATGTGATCACAATTTTGTTTATGTAAAAATTCCCATTCTTCTGCTGTTTCTACACCTTCTGCAATCACTTTTAAATTTAGTTCTTTTGATAGTGTAATAATGGAAGAGACAATTGCTTCTTCTAAAGGACTAGTTGTAATTCCACAAATAAACTCTCGAGCTATTTTTAATGTGTTGATTGGGTATTTTGTTAAATAAGCTAAAGAACTATAACCAGTTCCAAAGTCGTCGATTGAAATTTGAATACCGAGATTTTGAAGTTGTTCTAGTTTTGCAACTACAGATTGATTTTGATTAATTGCGATGCTTTCCGTAATTTCAATATCTAGTGCTTCTGGTTTCAGTTCTGTTTCTTCCAACACCTTTGAAATAGTTGGGATTAAATCTGCATGGTTAAATTGAACAACAGATAAATTTACACCAACTTTTAAGTGAGAAAAACCTTGATTATGCCATCTTTTTGCCTCTAAGCAGGCAGTACGTAAAATCCAATTGCCAAGTTCAATAATAAAACCAGTTTCCTCTGCTAGAGGGATAAATTGGGCAGGAGATACGATACCGAGTTTTGGATGCTTCCAACGTATTAATGCTTCAAAACCGATAATTTGTTTTGTTTTTGTGCTTACTTGTGGCTGGTATTCAAGGAAAAATTCATTTTGTTGTAATGCTTTTGAAAGTTCACCTTCTAAGAATTGAATTTCATTTTGAGCGATACTCATTTCTTTTGAGAAGAAAACAAATCTGTTTTTTCCATTTGCTTTCGCACGGTACATAGCCATATCAGCATTTTTCATTAACTCATTTACATTAGTTCCATAATCAGGGTACATCGCAATTCCGATACTTGGTGTAATAGAGAGTTCTTCGCCTTGAATGAAGAATGGTTTGTTTAAAATAGTTAAAATCTGTTCAGCTATAAAAATTGCACTTTTTTCTGAGTACATTTCTGGTAATAGAATTGTAAACTCATCTCCACCTTGGCGAGCGACGATATCTTTTGAACGCAAGCAACCGCGTAATCTTTTTGCTACTTCAATTAATAATAAATCTCCGACGTCATGACCAAGTCTATCGTTAATTTTTTTAAATCGATCTAAATCAAGGAATATGACGGCAACATCATTTGCGTTAGTTTGGGCTGTATTTAAAATGGCTTTTAAATCTTTTTCGAACTTTCGGCGATTTGGTAATCCAGTAAGTGCATCGTGAAAGGCTAAATGCTCTACTTGTTTTTGTTTTTCATATAAAGTTGTAATATCACGCGCTATCCCAAACATTCCGACCACTTCTTTGTTTATAAAAGTAGGGATAAGTGTAATATGAAGATAATAATAATAGCCTTCTTGTTCTTTTGTACGAACTTCTAACGTTTGTGGCCTACCTTCCTTTGTAATTTGTAAAGCCTTCTTTAGTAGTTCGTGGTCTTTTGAATCAATGAAGTGTACCAGAGAATAGCTTCCTACTTCACAATAATAGGCAGTAAATAAGCTTTCGCATGCCTTATTAGATTGTTGAAAAATGCCATTCATATTTAAAGAGAAAACGGCATCGGGATGATCTTCGAATAAAGACTTATAGCGTTGTTCACTTTTTGATAATGCAAATGCACCTTCTTCAACTTCGTCCTCTAGTTGTGTAGTCAACTGTTCATATGTAAGGATTAGTGCTTGATTATCTTTCCACATGTAAAGTTGCCGCAAGAATAACAAAATAAGTGATAATACGAGACCAATTAACATAAATTTATCATCCCAAGGTTGAATGATAATAAAGGAAAAAGTAATAATTATACTAAAATAAGGTAGTATAAAACGTACATAATCGAATCGATAATATTTTGCTTTCGTTTCATGTTGCATTGGTTTATCCAAGATATATAGTATGGAAGAAAGTCCAATTAATAAAATAGAAGCAGTGTGTATTAAATAATTAAATTCAGGAGAAGTTTTCATCCCAAAATTTAATTGAAACAGATGAATGTAACCGTATACGAGTATAATAGTGAAACCGATAATTAATGCGATTCTACTAGAAGAATATTGTTCTCTTCTATAAAGACTAATAACGGCGTAAATTACTAATGATTGTGCAATAAAATAGCCAATTAAAATCCAAGTTTCCTTTGTTAACATACGGAAGCTTGAAAGGTCCAAGATAAAAGTTAAAGTGAAATAAATGTTCATAATAACAATAAAGATGCTATCGAATGAAAATTGAGCAAGACCCTTAATAGAGTAAATTTTTATAAACTTTATAGCAAATCCAACAAAGAGTAAAACATATTGTATGATAAAAAAAGGTAATGCTTTATATGAGAATATAACTTGCTCATGAATGGAAAGTGAATGAAGGAATAAAGTTATCTCCATAGCTAACCCGCATAGACAAGTACATAATAATAAAATCCAAAATAATTTATCACCATGTGTCATTTTTCTAATCGCTTTACATAAGCAATAGCAAGAAAAAAGTGCAGCGAAACAGAATAAGAAAAGAATCCCGGTTTCTTTTATATTCAACTCATTTGGTATAAGGAATATCCAAAGAGCAAATATAAATATGTATATTATGACAGATTGTATATACTTTTTTTGATTAATCATATTATGACTCCGTTTCAATAAAGTTGAATCTCGGGGAGAAAATACTAATTTAAATAATAGCATATAAAATAGAATGTTTTTTACTATAAAAATTACTTTTTTGAAAAAATGGTGCAAAGTTACAATTTACCACTGTAACTTTGCACCACCTATTCTTTTCATTCCTCTTATAGCAGAAAGTTCGTCTATTAATTGGAATAGTGCTAAGTCTTTTTGTTTACTTTCAATCATAATATCGAAATTATGATTGTTTTTTTTCGCAATGTGTAAGAAGGGCTTAATAAACTCTAAATCGATATATTCAGCATGGGCCCTAAATTCTTTTTCCGATCTCGGGGAGGAAATGTGAACTTTAGGAGAAATATTTGTATGTGACCAAGTTTCAAAAATTGCAGGAAGCAACTCTTCTAGTGGTTCTTCGCAAAGATTGGCCATATGATGATGATAATCAAATACAAATGGAATATTTTCTTTTTGGCAAATTGATAAAGTTTCAGCAGTTGTATATGTTTTATCATCGTTTTCAAGAGTCATTTGTTTTTTTATATGTGTAGGAAGTTTTTTTATGTTTTCATGGAAGCGCTCAATTGCCTTTTCTTTATTTCCATAGGCTCCACCTACATGAATATTAATGTAAGAAGAATCTGCAATGCCTATAGCATCTAATATTTTATAATGATAAGTCATATCCGTAATAGCGTTAGTAGTAATATGTGGCTTGTCGCTTGTAAATAGCGTAAATTGATTTGGATGAAAACTTATTCGTAAATTGTGTTCTTTAATTAAAGCCCCTATTTTACGCCAAAGTGGTGTGAATACCCCAATATAGTCAAACTCGACTTCGGGATGTGTTGCAAGTGGGACGATGGAAGATGATAGGCGATATAGTGGGATTTCATGTGCTATATTGTAATGAAGGATACGTATTGTGTGCTCTAAATTTTGCCTTATAACATGGTACAGTTTGTCTTCTCGTTCTTGCTTGCTGAGTTTCTTAAAGCTTGTAAACGTCATTGTTTTGGCAGGAGAACAGTCCCAGAGTGCCATTGCATGTGAGACATATCCAAACCGTATAATCATATGAGATACCCCCTTTTATTCATTGTTTTTCCTATAAAAAGAAAGCAAGCATTGTTCCAATCCATTCCTTTCCTCTATCGATAAGAGAAGGCGGGTTTACATCACTATAGGAAAGTACGGATGCATTCTCTAGATCTTCATGGAATTTATTTTTTACTGTTTGAATGAAATGTTTATTATATAACAGGCAGTTTATTTCATGGTTAATATATAAACTTCTCATATCAAAGTTTGCCGTTCCGATATCACAAATATCATCGTCCACTATAATAATTTTGGCGTGAAAAAATCCTTGTTGAAATGCATAAATATTGCAACCAGCCTGTATTAATTTTCGGCAGTACGGGAATTTTGCTTCTCGAACGAGAGGGTGATCAGCTTTTTCTGGAACAAGAATTGTGATTTGAACCCCTCTTTCTCTTGCTTTTAATAAGGCATTCATAATTTTTTTTCCAGGAATGAAATATGGTGTACCGATACAGATTTCTTTTTTTGCCCCGTTAATTAAATGTAAAAAAGTATGTTGTAAATAAGCACCATCAGTCGGAATAAATTGATGCAGGATGGTACCTGGGTTTTGTTTTGGAAAATAAAGAGAAGCATCCAATAAATTCTGTTTCGTATCATCAAACCAGTCATGCAAAAATTGCTTTTGTAAATCTTGAATCCCTTCTCCTGTAAGACGTAAATGATAGTCTCGCCATAATCCTAAATATTCATTATGCCCTAGATACTCTTCGCCGATATTAAATCCCCCGATATAGCCGGTTTTCCCATCAATCACTGTAATTTTCCTATGATTTCTTTGATTAGCAGAAAAGAAAGGCAGAGGAAATTTTACCTTATGACAAAATGAAAAAGATATACCATGTTTTTGCAGGGAGCGAATAGCTTCGTTTGATAAAGAATGGCTGCCAAATCGATCAAGTAAAAGTCGTACTTCAATTCCTTCCTGAGCCTTATCAATCAGCAATTTTAAAAATTCACGACTGATTTTATCGTTTTTTACAATGAAGAATAAAATATGAATGTGATGCTGTGCTTGTTTTATATCAGTAAATAAAGCGTCATATAAATCTTTCCCGTATGTATAAAGGTGAAAATCACTTTGACGTAAAGGGAAAGTGCGAGGGCTTACTCGTTTTAAATGAAGAAGTCGCCCGTATGAAAGGTCAATTGTAATCCAAAGAGCAACGGATATTAACAAAAGAGATAAGTAGAGCATCAGTGAATTCCCTCCTTCGCATTCTTTTCACCTTCAGTGTGTTACAAATGATACGGGTAGCATGGCTCTTATTATAAATTTTATTAGAGGATAGTATGTTGCACTGATTAAAGTTTCACTTTATCCCGCTTTAACGGGCAGTAAGCCTTTCAACTCAAAACTGTTGAATAAGTAGAAGTTAGTTTGGAAATCAACTGCCCGTAAAAGCCCGATTGGTTCAACTAATAATCAGCGGGGGGATGAACCACCCCTACTGATTAAAGTTTCACTTTATAGTTTCACCGAAATAAACAGCTTTATGAAAAAATGTGTTGTTCTATAACAAAAAACTGTTGACTGAATGCTCACTCATTATATAATGGGGATAGGGGATATAATTCAGAAAATTATATATTTTTGAAGATTCGAAAAAAGAAAGAGGGCTTACAAAGAGAGGGGTAGCATAAAAATGAATAGCTTACTGATCATTAATTGGCTGGCTGCCATTGCTGTTATTGCTTATGCAGGATATTTGTTTGTATATCTTATACGGACGAGAATGGCCTACATACAATTAGGGAAAAAAATTGAATTTGACCGTCGTTTTAAAGAGCGTTGGGATCTCCTTAAGGTCAATGTTTTCGGTCAGAAAAAGCTGCTGAAAGATAAGAAAAGCGGCATCATTCACGTTATGTTCTTTTACGGATTTATTCTTGTCCAATTTGGAGCAATTGACTTCGTTTGGAAAGGACTCGCACCAGGATCACATCTTCCACTTGGACCACTATACCCTGCATTTACATTCTTCCAGGAAATTGTCACACTTGTTATTTTAATTGCAGTATTTTGGGCTTTTCATAGACGTTATGTAGAAAAGCTTGTTCGTTTAAAACGTAACTTCAAATCAGGTCTTGTTCTTATCTTTATCGGTGGCTTAATGATTTCTGTGCTACTTGGTAACGGTATGGGAATTATATGGCATGGCGAGGAGCTTTCATGGAGTGAACCAATTGCTTCTGCAATCGCTTACGTTTTTAGCGGGATAAATGAAACCGTAGCCATTTCAGTGTTCTATTTTTCTTGGTGGGTGCATTTACTAATTTTGTTAACGTTTTTAGTGTATGTTCCACAATCAAAACATGCGCATTTAATTGCGGGACCAGCCAATGTATTCTTCGGTCGTCTTTCAAACCCAGGGAAGCTTGAAAAGATTGATTTTGAAGATGAAACGCAAGAAACATTTGGTGTTGGTAAAATTGAAGACTTTAGACAAAATCAACTTATTGACTTATACGCTTGTGTAGAGTGTGGCCGTTGTACAAATATGTGTCCGGCAACAGGAACAGGAAAAATGTTATCGCCGATGGACTTAATTTTAAAACTTCGCGATCATTTAACTGATAAAGGAGCTGCGGTAACATCAAAAGCACCGTGGGTTCCAGTAGTTGCCTTCAATAACACACAAGGAAATCAGTTAGCGATGATGGCAGCTGGAAAAGGACAACAAGAATCAGCGTTTACAACACTCGCTTACGATCCGAGTTTAATCGGAGATGTTATTACAGAAGAAGAGATTTGGGCATGTACAACGTGTCGTAACTGTGAAGATCAATGCCCAGTTATGAATGAGCATGTAGACAAAATTATTGATTTACGTCGATATCTCGTTTTAACAGAAGGAAAAATGGACGCGGAAGCACAACGCGCGATGACAAATATCGAGCGTCAAGGAAATCCGTGGGGGCTGAACCGTAAAGAGCGTGAAACATGGCGCCAAGGTGATGACGAAGTAACAGTTCCAACTGTAAAAGAAAAATCAAAAGCTGGGGAGGAATTCGAGTATTTATTCTGGGTTGGTTCAATGGGATCATACGACAATCGTAGTCAGAAGATTGCGATATCGTTTGCGAAGTTAATGAACGAAGCAGGCATTTCATTCGCAATTCTCGGTAATAAAGAAAAGAATTCTGGAGATACACCACGCCGCCTCGGAAATGAATTTGTATTCCAAGAGATGGCGACAAAGAATATCGAAGAATTTGAAAAGGCAGGAGTGAAGAAAATCGTTACGATTGATCCTCATGCTTATAACACATTTAAAAATGAGTATCCGGACTTTGGCTTGCAAGCAGAAGTCTATCATCATACAGAATTGTTAGCTCAGTGGGTGAAAGAAGGGCGCTTAAAGCCTGTTCACGCTATTGAAGAAACAGTTACGTACCATGATTCCTGTTATTTAGGAAGATACAACGAAGTGTACGAAGCGCCACGTGACATTTTGAAAGCGATTCCTGGAGTGAATCTTGTAGAAATGGCACGTAACCGTGAAACGGGAATGTGCTGTGGCGCAGGTGGTGGTTTAATGTGGATGGAAGAAACAACAGGTTCTCGTATTAACGTTGCTCGTACAGAACAAGCATTAGCTGTACAGCCATCCATTATCGGTACAGGTTGTCCATATTGCTTAACGATGATCAGTGATGGAACGAAAGCGAAAGAGGTAGAAGAGAAAGTTCAAACTCTTGATGTGACAGAGATTTTAGAACGATCTGTTATCGGACAGAAAAAAGAAGCGATGTAGTTTGTAAGAATGTATACAACTTTAGAAAGAGGTGCAATGATTGCACCTCTTCTCAACGTAGGGATACCGAGCGAGCGCTCAGTGTTAAAAAATGAAATGGGGGAAAGAAACATGAGTAAAACAGTTATTTTAAGTGCTGCAAGAACACCAGTTGGAAAATTTGGAGGATCTTTAAAAGATGTAAAAGCGACGGAACTTGGAGGAATTGCAATTAAAGCAGCGCTTGAAAGAGCAAATGTTGCGGCTAGTGATGTTGAAGAAGTTATATTTGGAACGGTTATTCAAGGTGGGCAGGGACAAATTCCATCGCGCCAAGCTGCGAGGGCTGCTGGAATCCCTTGGGAAGTGCAGACGGAAACAGTGAATAAAGTTTGTGCATCAGGGCTTCGTGCGGTTACGTTAGCGGATCAGATTATTCGTACTGGCGATCAATCACTGATTGTAGCTGGCGGTATGGAGTCGATGAGTAACAGTCCTTACATTTTACGTGGAGCAAGATGGGGATACAGAATGGGCAACAACGAAGTTATTGATTTAAACGTTGCTGACGGTTTAACATGCGCATTTTCAGGTACACACATGGGCGTTTATGGCGGAGAAGTTGCAAAGGAAGATGGAATTTCTCGCGAAGCGCAAGATGAATGGGCATATCGTAGCCATCAGCGTGCGGTTTCAGCGCATAAAGAAGGGCGTTTTGAAGAGGAAATCGTACCAGTAACGATTCCGCAAAGAAAAGGCGATCCTATTGTCGTTGCAAAGGATGAGGCGCCACGTGAAGATACAACGATTGAAAAGTTAGCAAAGTTAAAACCTGTATTTGATAAGACAGCGACGGTGACAGCTGGTAATGCGCCAGGACTAAACGATGGTGGTGCCGCACTTGTATTAATGAGCGAAGACAGAGCGAAGCAAGAAGGAAGAAAGCCATTAGCGACAATTTTGGCGCATACAGCAATTGCAGTGGAATCTAAAGATTTCCCAAGAACGCCAGGTTATGCAATTAACGCATTGCTTGAAAAAACAGGCAAGACAATTGAAGACATCGATTTATTCGAGATTAATGAAGCATTTGCAGCGGTAGCAATCGCAAGTACAGAAATCGCAGGAATTGATCCAGAAAAATTGAATGTAAATGGCGGCGCAGTGGCGATGGGACATCCGATTGGAGCAAGCGGAGCGCGCATTATCGTTACACTAATCCATGCACTTAAGCAGCGCGGCGGCGGAATTGGAATTGCTTCGATTTGTAGCGGTGGCGGTCAAGGGGACGCAGTGATGATTGAAGTTCACTAATTAAAGTTCGAGGGTATAAAATTTATTAACAATTAAGGGGGAAGAAAAAATGGGTGTACAAAACATTGTTGTAATTGGTGCAGGGCAAATGGGATCAGGAATTGCACAAGTATGTGCAATGGCAGGATATGACGTGAAGGTACAAGATTTAAAACAAGAGCAATTAGATAGAGGATTGGCTATCATTACGAAAAACCTAGCGCGCCAAGTAGAAAAAGGACGCATGAAGGAAGAAGAGAAGGAAGCGACATTAAATCGTCTTACAGTAACGCTTGATTTAGATTGTGTGAAAGAAGCGGATCTTATTATTGAAGCAGCTGTTGAGAAAATGGATATTAAAAAGAAAATCTTTGCGAATCTAGATGAAATTGCTCCAGAACACGCAATTTTAGCGACGAATACGTCATCTCTGCCAATTACAGAAATTGCAGCGGTAACGAAGCGTCCGGAAAAAGTAATCGGTATGCACTTTATGAATCCAGTTCCAGTTATGAAGCTTGTTGAGATTATTCGTGGTTTGGCTACCGATGATGCGGTATATGAAGCAATTGAAGATATTACGAAAAAAATTGGGAAAGTACCAGTTGAAGTGAATGATTTCCCAGGTTTTGTATCAAACCGCATTTTGCTACCGATGATTAACGAAGCGATTTATACGTTATATGAAGGTGTAGCGACGAAAGAAGCAATTGATGAAGTCATGAAGCTTGGTATGAACCATCCGATGGGGCCTTTGACACTCGCTGATTTTATCGGTTTAGATACGTGTTTATACATTATGGAAGTTTTGCATGAAGGATTAGGAGATAGTAAATATCGCCCATGTCCGTTATTACGTAAGTATGTGAATGCAGGATGGTTAGGGCGTAAAACAGGCCGTGGATTCTACGTTTACGAATAAATGCCCCCTTTGTTACAACATAGTGGTCTTACCAAATTATTTAAAGGATATATAGCAAATGGAGGCGGAATATATGAACTTTCGTTTTAATGAAGAGCAGCAAATGATGAGGAAAATGGTTCGGGACTTTGCACAGAAGGAAATAGCTCCCTTTGTTCCTAGCATGGAACAAGGGGTGTTCCCGAAAGAGATTTTGCAAAAGATGGGTGAGCTTGGATTAATGGGTATTCCAGCGCCTGCAAAATACGGCGGGGCAGAAATGGACTTTATTTCTTACATTCTAGCAATTGAGGAAATCTCAAAGGTCAGTGCAACAGTTGGTGTAATTTTAGCTGTACATACGTCAGTTGGAATGAATCCGGTTTTATATTTCGGAACAGAAGAACAGAAGAAAAAATATGTTTCTAAACTTGCAACCGGGGAATATTTAGGCGCATTTGCTTTAACAGAGCCAAATGCAGGATCAGATGCAGGGAGTTTGAAATCAAGAGCTGTGAAAAAAGGTGATCATTATATTATTAATGGATCGAAAGTGTTTATTACAAATGGTGGTGAAGCAAGTACGTACATTGTATTCGCTTCTACAAATCCAGAGGCAGGAAAAAGTGGTATTTCTGCATTTATAGTAGAGAAAGATACACCTGGTTTAATCATCGGAAAAGATGAACATAAGATGGGACTTCTCGGTTCTCGTACAGTACAACTTACTTTTGAAGATATGAAAGTGCCAGCTGAGAATTTACTTGGGGAAGAAGGACAAGGATTCAAGGTGGCGATGGCGAATTTAGATGTTGGGCGAATTGGAATCGGTGCACAGGCGTTAGGAATTGCTGAAGCGGCGCTTGCATGTGCGATTGATTATGCAAAAGAACGAGAACAATTCGGGAAGCCCATTGCGGCGCAGCAAGGGATTGGCTTCAAGCTTGCAGATATGGCAACAAGTGTCGAGGCAGCAAGGTTACTCGTATATAGAGCGGCATCTCTTAGGGCACAAGGATTACCATGCGGTAAAGAAGCATCTATTGCGAAATTATTTGCTTCTAAGACAGCGGTTGAAGTCGCGATTGAGGCGGTGCAAGTATTTGGTGGTTACGGTTATACGAAAGACTATCCAGTAGAACGATTTTTCCGTGATGCGAAAATCACGCAAATATATGAAGGAACAAGTGAAATACAGAAACTTGTTATTAGCCGTGCTTTATAAAAGGGCGAGGGGGAGACGGAGATGCATTTTAAACTATCAGAAGAACATGAAATGATAAGAAAAATGGTTCGAGATTTTGCTAAAAATGAAGTGGCACCAACAGCAGCTGAGCGTGATGAGGAAGAGCGATTTGATCGAGAATTATTTGATCAAATGGCAGAGCTTGGTTTAACTGGTATTCCATGGCCTGAAGAGTACGGCGGAATTGGAAGCGATTACTTAGCGTACGTAATCGCTATTGAAGAATTATCTCGCGTTTGTGCTTCAACAGGCGTAACACTGTCCGCGCATACTTCACTTGCGGGATGGCCAATTTTTAAATTTGGGACGGAAGAGCAAAAGCAAAAGTTTTTACGACCGATGGCTGAAGGGAAGAAAATTGGTGCATACGGCTTAACGGAGCCAGGATCTGGATCGGATGCTGGTGGAATGAAGACAATTGCAAAGAGAGATGGAGACCATTATATTTTAAATGGATCAAAAATTTTCATTACAAATGGCGGTATTGCTGATATTTATGTTGTTTTTGCGCTAACTGATCCTGAATCGAAGCAGCGCGGTACGAGTGCATTTATTGTAGAAAGTGATACACCGGGATTTTCAGTTGGGAAGAAGGAGAGCAAGCTAGGGATTCGCTCTTCACCAACGACTGAAATTATGTTTGAAGATTGCCGTATTCCTGTAGAGAATCTACTTGGAGAAGAGGGGCAAGGGTTTAAAGTTGCGATGCAAACATTAGATGGAGGTCGTAACGGTATTGCGGCGCAAGCTGTTGGTATTGCACAAGGGGCTTTAGATGCTTCTGTAGAATATGCAAGGGAGCGCCATCAATTTGGAAAACCAATTGCGGCGCAGCAAGGGATTGGCTTTAAACTTGCAGATATGGCAACAGATGTAGAAGCGGCACGCCTTTTAACATATCAAGCGGCTTGGCTTGAATCAGAAGGGCTTCCGTATGGAAAAGAATCAGCGATGTCAAAAGTATTTGCAGGGGATACAGCTATGAAGGTGACGACTGAAGCGGTGCAAGTATTTGGTGGTTACGGCTATACGAAAGATTATCCAGTAGAGCGTTATATGAGAGATGCAAAGATTACACAAATATATGAAGGAACACAAGAGATTCAGAGGCTTGTAATTTCTCGTATGTTAACGAAGTAGGAACGAAAGCGTAGGTATTTTCCTACGCTTTTTCCTTCCAAAAAATAATAGAGAGAGGTGAAGGGAATGGTTAAACATAATGTACATGCATCGGTGAAAGATGAAAAATTAGTTGCGTTAAGACGTGAACAAATGATTAAAGGTGCGGTGCAACTGTTTAAACAAAAAGGATTTCCGCGTACAACAACGAGAGAAATTGCAAAAGCGGCTGGATTTAGTATAGGGACACTTTATGAGTACATTCGTACAAAAGACGATGTTTTATATTTAGTTTGTGATAGTATATATGAACATGTAAAAGAACGATTAGAGGAAGTAGTGTGTACAGAAAAAGGGAGTGTAGAAAGTTTAAAGATAGCAATAACGAATTACTTTAAAGTGATGGACGAATTGCAGGAAGAAGTATTGATAATGTATCAAGAGGTACGCTTTTTACCGAAAGAATCACTTCCGTATGTATTAGAAAAGGAGTTTCAAATGGTAGGAATGTTCGAGGATATTTTAGAACAGTGTACGGAAAATGGAACATTTACATTAAATAAAAAAGAAATACAGCTTCTTGCCCATAATATTTTTATACAAGGGCAGATGTGGGGATTTAGACGCTGGGCGTTGCAAAAACTGTATACGCTCGAAGAATATACAGAAATGCAAATTAGGTATGTATTGCAAGGGGCCCATATGCTCCCGAAATAAGGAACAGACAAATTATAATTTTACTACCCTATAAAAGTTTCCCGTTTTTTTTGTAGCATATTTGTGCGACTTTTGTTTATAATGAATAGTATGGATTTTTTTAAGCAGGCCGTTATATATAAGGTTATATTTGATGAAAGGAAGTGCCGCATAAGTGGATTTTAAGCAATATTCACCAGAAGAGCTAAAAGAATGTTCAATGATTGAAGTTGTACATAGCGTTTTAGGGGATAAAAAACAAGCAACGACATTCAACGAGTTGGTTCAAGAAATCGCTCAAGTGCTGGGACTATCTCAAGAGCAAGTTAATGCGAAAATCGCACAATTTTATACAGACTTAAACATCGATGGACGTTTCATTAATTTAGGAGAAAATCGTTGGGGACTACGCAGCTGGTACCCATACGAGCAAATTGATGAAGAAATCTTGCCTCAACCAAAACCGAAGAAGAAACGTAAAGTTGAAGAAGACGGTTTTGACGACTACATTGAAGAAGATGAAGATGACTTCGACGATGCAGACGTAAGTGAAGATGAAGACGATGTAGAAGATTTGGACAAGGTTCTTGAAGAAGAAGACGGAGATGACGACGATCTTGATGATTTAGACGAAGATGACGACGACTTCGCTGAAGAAGAACTTGAGTATGATGAAACTGAAGAAGAAGAAGAGGAAGAACTGTAGTTCTTGACTTTTCATTATCGTCCATGTAGAATCATTTTTGGGCTCTTTAAAAAAGGACGATAATACTTTTAAAGTGTAAATATAAAAGAAAATTGCTCCCTACTTATTACTTTTTGTGATGAGGGGAGCAATTTTCTTTTTTGTTTTTTGTTTAGAAAATAAAAAGAGTCTAACAATAAGATGGATACAGTGTTATCTACATACGTTGCGCTTTGCAACGGTGATTATATAACAGCAAAATAGAAGGGAGCTTTTTCATGACTAAGTATATTTTTGTAACAGGCGGTGTAGTATCGTCTTTAGGAAAAGGTATTACAGCAGCATCTCTTGGAAGACTTTTAAAAAATCGTGGTTTAAACGTAACGATTCAAAAGTTTGATCCATACATTAACGTAGACCCAGGGACTATGAGCCCATATCAACACGGTGAGGTATTCGTAACAGATGATGGCGCAGAAACTGACTTAGACCTTGGTCACTATGAGCGTTTTATCGACATTAACTTAAACAAATACAGCAACGTAACAACAGGTAAAATTTACTCTTCAGTTCTTCAAAAAGAGCGTCGCGGTGAATATTTAGGAGGAACAGTTCAAGTTATTCCTCACATTACTAACGAAATTAAAGAACGCGTATATCGTTCTGGTCGTGAAACAAATGCGGATGTTGTTATTACAGAAATCGGTGGGACTGTTGGTGACATCGAATCTCTACCATTCTTAGAAGCAATCCGTCAAATTAAGAGCGACATCGGTCGTGACAATGTAATGTACATTCACTGTACGTTAATCCCGTACTTAAAAGCAGCGGGTGAAATGAAGACAAAACCAACACAACATAGTGTTAAAGAACTTCGTAGCTTAGGTATTCAACCAAACATTATCGTTGTTCGTACAGAAATGCCTGTTTCTCAAGATATGAAAGACAAGCTTGCATTGTTCTGTGACATCGATACAAAAGCAGTTATCGAAGCTCGCGATGCAGATACTTTATATGCGGTTCCATTATCTCTTCAAGAACAAAACATGGACCAAATCGTTTGTGACCACTTAAAATTAGACAATCCAGCTGCAGATATGACAGAGTGGACTGCTCTAGTTAACAAAGTGCGTAATCTTTCTAAGAAAACAAAAATCGCTCTTGTTGGTAAATATGTAGAACTTCAAGATGCTTATATTTCTGTTGTAGAAGCACTTCGTCATGCTGGTTACTCATTCGACACAGATGTAGAAGTGAAATGGGTAAATGCTGAGCACGTAACAGCAGAAAACGTAAAAGAATTAGTTGGCGATACAGATGGTATCCTTGTACCAGGTGGCTTCGGTGATCGTGGTGTAGAAGGTAAAATCGTTGCGATTCAATATGCTCGTGAAAACAAAGTTCCATTCTTAGGAATTTGCTTAGGTATGCAACTTGCATCAATCGAATTCGCGCGTAATGTATTAGGTTTAGAAGGTGCTAACTCTTCTGAAATCAACCCTGACACACCATATGCAATCATCGACTTATTACCAGAACAAAAAGATGTAGAGGACCTAGGTGGTACACTTCGTCTTGGTCTATACCCATGTAAGCTTGCTGAAGAAACAAATGCTTACAATGCTTATAATGAGCCGGTTGTATATGAGCGTCATCGTCATCGTTATGAGTTCAACAACCAGTTCCGTCCGGATATGGAAAAAGAAGGATTTGTATTCTCTGGTACAAGCCCAGACGGCCGTCTAGTTGAAATCATTGAATTAAAAGACCACCCTTGGTTCGTGGCAGCACAGTTCCATCCAGAACTTGTTTCTCGTCCAAACCGTCCACAACCATTGTTCCATGACTTCGTAAGAGCTTCTATTACGAATAAAGAGAGCAAGTAATAAAAAAAGCGCCTGAAATAAGGCGCTTTTTTTTAATATTCGTTTAACATTTCATCGATTGTAAATTTGATTCCGTGATAAGCAAATAAAGCTACTATTAAACTTGGGAATCCGTAGCGATTACCTTCATCGTCTGGAATAAGACCTTTTAACAGTTTTATATCAATATGTACGTCTGTATATCGTTCGAGTGATTCCGTACCTTCTTGAAGAGCAGAAATGCCGACAATAGAGTGTCCCTCTTCTTGTAGTTTTTTTGCAATTTCTACAACCGCTTCATCTGTTGAAAAACGGCTAATAAGAAGTACACGATCCGCAGAGGTTACTTCTGCTTCTTTACCATTTTCAAATAAGCGTTTTGCTTGCTTCATTGGTTCAGCACCGAATAGTGCTTCGGCAATAACGCCCTCCATCTCATTTGTACCATATAAATAAATGAAACCATCGCCAACTAGTGCTTGAGCAAGTAAACGAGCGCTATCTTCTATATTCATTTCTTCTTTTTGAGAAACTCTGGAGAAATAACCACTTAATTGAGTTGAAAAAATTTTTAACATAATGTTACTCCCTTCGTACGTGTTTGCCGGCTTTCATTATAGTTTATTTTTTTAGAAAGGTGAAATCGTAGGGTAGCATAACAAAATAGGAAACGGTAAAATAAGAAAGAATAGGAAGGAATTTGCCAAAGAATAGCGAAAATAAATCGTTAAGATATAAGAAGCTTTAAATCTTGTACTTACACAGAAAGGTTGGGAATTATGGAAGGTAAAATTTTAATCGTTGATGATCAATATGGGATTCGTGTGTTATTACATGAAGTGTTCCAAAAAGAAGGTTATCAGACATTCCAAGCAGCAAATGGATTTCAAGCTTTAGATATCGTGAAAAAAGATAATCCAGATTTAGTAGTGTTAGATATGAAAATTCCAGGCATGGATGGTATAGAGATTTTAAAGCATGTAAAAGAAATTGATGAGAGTATTAAAGTAATTTTAATGACTGCTTATGGAGAGCTTGATATGATCCAAGAAGCAAAAGATTTAGGAGCTTTAATGCATTTTGCTAAACCATTTGATATTGATGAAATTCGTCAAGCTGTGAGAAATGAGCTCGCTGTAGAGGCATAAAAATGAATTTTTTATAAAAAATATGGAAAAAAGCGTTTACATGGACTATTGTGCAGGTGAATACGGTTGAGTTTTTGAGTACAAGTTGTTATCCTATTGAGTGTAGAAAAAAGTCCGGTATGTAGATATACATATTTTACCTTATTCTGGTCATACTACCAGCGATAAGAACTTATCGGATACAAAAAACGTTTTTTAGGAGGATTCACCATGCCTTTAGTTTCTATGAAAGAAATGCTAAACAAAGCACTAGAAGGAAAATACGCAGTTGGTCAATTCAACATGAACAACTTAGAGTGGACTCAAGCTATCTTAGCTGCTGCGGAAGAAGAAAAATCTCCTGTAATCCTAGGTGTATCTGAGGGTGCAGCTCGTCATATGACTGGTTTCAAAACAGTTGTAGCTATGGTTAAAGCTTTAATCGAAGAAATGAACATCACTGTTCCTGTAGCGATTCACCTTGACCATGGTTCAAGCTTCGAAAAATGTAAAGAAGCAATCGATGCAGGTTTCACATCTGTAATGATTGACGCTTCTCACCACCCATTCGAAGAAAACGTTGAAACTACTAAACAAGTAGTAGAATACGCACACGCTCGTAACGTATCTGTTGAAGCTGAGCTTGGAACAGTTGGCGGACAAGAAGACGACGTAATCGCTGAAGGCGTAATTTACGCTGACCCAGCAGAGTGTAAGCACCTTGTTGAAGCAACAGGTATCGATTGCCTAGCTCCAGCTTTAGGTTCTGTACACGGTCCTTACAAAGGTGAGCCTAACTTAGGATTCGCTGAAATGGAACAAGTTCGTGACTTCACTGGCGTACCTTTAGTATTACATGGTGGTACTGGTATCCCAACTGCTGATATCGAAAAAGCTATCTCTTTAGGTACTTCAAAAATCAACGTAAACACTGAGAACCAAATCGAGTTTACAAAAGCTGTTCGTGAAGTATTAAACAAAGACCAAGAAGTTTACGATCCTCGTAAATTTATCGGACCTGGCCGCGACGCTATCAAAGCAACTGTTATTGGTAAAATTCGCGAATTCGGTTCTAACGGTAAAGCGTAAGAATAAAATTCCGTTTTGGAAACCGTCTAGTCTTTTAGACGGTTTCCTTTCGTTGTATAATGAAAGCGTGAACAAGTCTAAAGATTTTATCATTTTTGGTTTTTAAATAGAAAATAATGTGCATAGTCCTATTAATAAATGTGATAACGTATCTAAATTGATAAAGTGAATTCGATGAATAGTTGATCTTTATCTATTCGTGCTATAGGAGAAATGAAGATAATGGTTTCCTATTTATTGAGTTTTGGGATGGAAAGAGTAATTGAGATTCTTAAGGGGAGCTTTCTATAAAAAGATAGAAAGTAAATACATTCACAAGAAGGGAGCTCAATATGGAAAAATTGCTAATTGAAGGCGGAAGAGCTTTAAATGGAACAATTCGAGTAAGTGGTGCAAAGAACAGTGCCGTTGCATTAATTCCAGCGACAATTTTAGCAGATACTCCAGTAACTATTGGTGGTGTCCCTAATATTTCGGACGTGAAAATGTTAGGAGACTTACTAGAGGAAATTGGAGGGAAAGTAACTTATGGACAGGAGGAGGAGATGGTAGTCGATCCTTCTAACATGGTTGCAATGCCTTTGCCAAATGGAAAAGTGAAAAAATTGCGCGCTTCTTATTATTTAATGGGTGCGATGCTTGGCCGTTTTAAAAAAGCTGTTATTGGGCTTCCGGGTGGATGTCATTTAGGACCGAGGCCGATTGATCAGCATATTAAAGGGTTTGAAGCGCTAGGTGCACATGTTACGAATGAACAAGGTGCCATCTATTTAAGAGCAGATGAGCTACGTGGGGCACGTATTTATTTAGATGTTGTTAGTGTAGGAGCTACGATTAATATTATGCTAGCAGCTGTACGAGCGAAAGGTAGAACTGTTATTGAAAATGCAGCGAAAGAGCCCGAGATCATTGATGTAGCTACATTGTTAACAAGCATGGGAGCACGTATTAAAGGTGCTGGTACAGATGTAATCCGAATAGATGGTGTGGACTCTTTACATGGTTGTCACCATACTATCATCCCAGATCGTATTGAAGCTGGTACGTATATGATTCTAGGAGCTGCATCAGGAGGAGAAGTAACGGTTGATAATGTTATTCCTCAGCATTTAGAATCAGTTACTGCAAAGCTAAGAGAAGCTGGTGTTCAAGTTGAAACGAACGATGATCAAATTACGGTGAACGGTAATGGAAAGCTAAAAGTAGTTGATATCAAAACGCTTGTATATCCAGGTTTTCCAACGGATTTACAACAGCCGTTTACGACGCTTTTAACAAAGGCGCACGGGACGGGAGTTGTAACAGATACAATTTACGGTGCCCGTTTCAAGCACATTGATGAATTACGTCGTATGAATGCTCAAATTAAAGTAGAGGGTCGTTCGGCAATTGTAACTGGTCCTGTGTTACTGCAAGGTGCAAAAGTGAAGGCGAGTGATTTACGAGCGGGAGCGGCACTTGTTATTGCAGGGTTAATGGCAGATGGAATTACAGAAGTAACAGGACTTGAGCATATTGATCGAGGTTATGAGAATATAGTGGACAAGCTTAAAGGGCTTGGAGCAAACATTTGGCGAGAACAAATGACAAAGCAAGAAATTGAAGAGATGAAGAACGCATAAGTGATACTTCCGCAAGGGGGAAGCGAAGCATCACTACTTGCGGAAGTACACTTTATAGAAAAACACGGTTCACAAAATACGGCAGAAATATAAAGGCTTAAAGGAGAGGGATTATCGTGGAAAGAAGTTTATCTATGGAGTTAGTACGTGTAACAGAGGCTGCAGCTTTATCATCAGCGCGTTGGATGGGGCGCGGGAAAAAGGATGAAGCAGATGGTGCAGCAACATCAGCTATGCGTGATGTATTTGATACAATTCCGATGAAAGGTACAGTTGTAATTGGTGAAGGTGAGATGGATGAAGCACCAATGCTATATATCGGAGAGAAATTAGGTACAGGATATGGACCACGTGTAGACGTTGCGGTTGATCCTTTAGAAGGGACAAACATCGTAGCAGCTGGTGGCTGGAATGCTCTTGCTGTTATTGCAATTGCAGACCACGGTAATTTGTTACATGCCCCTGACATGTACATGGATAAAATCGCGGTTGGCCCAGAAGCAGTCGGGGCGGTCGACATTGATGCGCCTATTATTGATAACTTACGTGCAGTTGCGAAAGCAAAAAATAAAGATATTGAAGATGTTGTAGCGACAGTTTTAAATCGTCCACGTCATCAAGAAATTATCGAAGAAATTCGTAAAGCTGGTGCTCGCATTAAATTAATTAATGATGGAGATGTAGCTGGAGCAATTAATACAGCATTTGATCGTACAGGTGTAGATATTTTATTTGGATCTGGTGGAGCACCTGAAGGTGTATTAGCAGCAGTTGCTTTAAAATGTTTAGGTGGAGAAATTCACGGAAAACTATTGCCACAAAACGAAGCTGAATTAGCACGTTGTAAAAAAATGGGCATAGAAGACATTAATCGTATCCTTCGTATGGAGGACTTAGTAAAAGGTGACGATGCAATCTTTGCAGCAACAGGCGTAACAGATGGAGAACTATTACGCGGTGTTCAATTTAAAGGTAGCGTAGGCACAACGCAATCCCTTGTTATGCGCGCAAAATCAGGCACAGTTCGCTTCGTAGATGGCCGTCATAGCTTAAATAAAAAACCGAACTTGGTTATTAAGTAAAAGGTGGAAGCGGCTCGCTCAGAATCGCAGGACATTGGAACTCTCGACCTTGAAGCGCTCTTTGCTTCGAGTGAGAGAGTGAAATGACCGGGATTCTAGCCGCTGGAACTGGATTTAAGTAAAAAGCGGAGGTGGCTTGCTCAGAAGGGGAAGGCATTGGAACTCCTGACGAAGAGGCGTTTTGTGCCTCGCAGGAAGGGGTGAAATGACTGACCCTTCTAGCCACCGGAGCTGGATTAAATAAAAAGCGTAAGCAGCTCGTTCAGAATGGGAGGGGGATGGAGCTTCTGACGTAGAGGCGCTTTTTGCCTCGTAGGAAGAAGTGAAGCCACCGACCATTCTAGCTGCTGAAGCTGGATTAAGTAAAAAGCGTAAGCGGCTCGTTCAGAAAGGTTAAAATGGCCGATCTTTTTAACTATCGGAGCTGGAACTAAATTAAATAAGAAGCGAAGACAAATTTTCTTGTCTTCGCTTCTTGTATTTGTGTTCCAACGTATTGATTAAAACTAGATAAAAGGGTTACAATAGTGAATATTACCCTACTTGAACTTATTGCCTTTCATTATTAATTATTTGCCTTCCGTATTTTTTCCCTTTACCCATGAAAAAAGAGAATAACGTTAAAGTGTGGTGTCTGAATGAATTTGTCAATTGCAGCATTAGAAAACATGAAATTAAAAGAGTTATACGAGCTTGCGAAAGAATTTAAGATTTCGTATTATAGCAAGTTAACGAAAAAAGAGTTAATTTTTTCTATTTTGAAAGCTCGAGCAGAAAAAGAAGGTTTCTTTTTCATGGAAGGTGTATTAGAAATTATTCAATCAGAAGGATTTGGATTCCTACGTCCTATCAACTATTCTCCAAGCTCAGAAGATATTTATATCTCAGCTTCGCAAATTCGTCGTTTCGATTTACGTAATGGAGACAAGGTTTCTGGTAAAGTACGACCTCCGAAAGAAAATGAACGCTATTTTGGGTTATTACAAGTTGAAGCTGTAAATGGAGATGATCCAGATTCAGCAAAAGAGCGTGTGCATTTCCCTGCATTAACACCATTATACCCAGATCGCCAAATGAAATTGGAAACGGAACCGAAAAAGTTACCGACACGCATCATGGATTTAATCGCACCAGTTGGATTTGGACAACGTGGTTTAATTGTTGCGCCTCCAAAGGCTGGTAAAACAAGTCTATTAAAAGAAATCGCGCACAGTGTTACAACAAATCATCCGGAAGCAGAATTAATTGTACTTTTAATTGATGAGCGTCCAGAGGAAGTAACAGACATTGAACGTTCTGTTAAAGGAGATGTTGTAAGTTCTACTTTTGATGAAGTACCAGAAAATCATATTAAAGTAGCTGAGCTTGTGTTAGAACGTGCGATGCGTCTTGTAGAGCACAAGAAAGATGTTATCATTTTAATGGATAGTATTACCCGTTTAGCTCGAGCTTACAACCTCGTTATTCCACCAAGTGGTAGAACATTATCAGGCGGTATCGATCCAGCTGCCTTCCATAGACCGAAGCGTTTCTTTGGAGCTGCGCGTAATATTGAAGAAGGCGGTAGCTTAACAATTTTAGCAACAGCCCTTGTTGATACAGGATCCCGTATGGACGATGTTATTTACGAGGAATTTAAAGGAACTGGAAATATGGAACTTCACTTAGATCGTTCATTAGCTGAACGTCGTATCTTCCCGGCGATTGATATTCGTCGTTCTGGTACACGTAAAGAAGATCTATTAATTCCAAAAGAACATTTAGACAAGTTATGGGGCATTCGTAAAACAATGCGTGATACACCAGACTTCGTTGAAAGTTTCTTACGTAAGCTTCGTCAAACGAAGACAAATGAAGAGTTTTTACAAAACATTGTTGCAGACTCGAAAAGGTATGTAACAACTAAGTAAAGGGAAAAAATCAGGACTCGCTTATTTTATAGTAAGCGAGTTTTTTATGCTGTTTAGGTGATATTAAAGAGGGAAATAAGTGGAAGAACTTGAGTTAGTCAGAGCTGGATGAGCCGCTTCAGCAGTTAAAATTTTTAGTCATTTCGCTCTCTTGCATGAAGCAAAAAGCGCTTCAAGGTCGAGAGTTTAAAGTGCCCTGCGATTCTGAACAAGCCGCTTCTGCTTTTAAAATGTATCCAGTTCCGACGGCTAGCTCTTCGTGTCTAAGAACCTCCCGCATTAAAGGTAAAAAGCACCTTTTATGCGAGAGAACCTTAGCCAGTCAGAGCTGAACAAGCCGTCTCCACTTTTAAGTTAATATCCAGCTCCAGCGGCTAGAATCTCCGGTCATTTCACTCTCTCGCTCGAAGCAAAGAGCGCTTCAAGGTCGAGAGTTTAAAGTGCCCTGCGATTCTGAACGAGCCGTCTCCACTTTAAGATAATATCCAGTTCCGGTGGCTAGCTCTTCGCATCTAAGAACCTTCCGCCCGAAAGGTAAAAAGCACCTTTAGGCGAAAGAACCTTAGCTGGTCAGAGCTGAGCGAGCCACCTCCACTTTCAATTTAATATCCAGCTCCAGCGGCTAGAATGGTCGGTGGCTTCGCGTCTTCCTACGAGGCAAAAAGCGCCTCTACGTCAGAAGCTCCATCCCCCTCCCATTCTGAACGAGCCGCTTGCGCTTTTAAAATTAAAAAGACAAAAACAGGTAGTTGCAAAATGAAGTTAGCCTTGTTATAATTTCATCATATGTGTTTCATCAATATAGTTGTGTATGCAGCTGAAGATGAAAAACTCTGTTTCGAAAATGATTCAGGGCGGAAGGAGATGAAAAGAATGAAAGCAGGAATTCACCCAGATTACAAGAAAGTTGTATTCATGGACACAAACACAGGCTTCAAATTCTTAAGCGGATCTACTAAAGGATCTAACGAAACTGTTGAGTGGGAAGATGGTAACACTTATCCATTACTAAAAGTTGAGATCAGTTCTGATTCTCACCCATTCTACACTGGACGTCAGAAGTTTGCTACTGCAGACGGACGCGTTGACCGCTTCAATAAGAAATACGGTCTTAAGTAATAAAAACATAAAACAGGCAAGTGTATGTATTCGCTTGTCTGTTTTTTTTGCGAAAATATTATACCTTTACCCTACTTTTAACTGAAAAGTAGATGAAAGGAGAGCTTCATGTACTTAATAAATCAAAATGGCTGGATTGAAGTGATTTGCGGTAGTATGTTTTCTGGCAAGTCAGAAGAGCTAATCCGCCGTGTGCGCCGTACGCAATTTGCAAAACAACATGCAATTGTATTTAAACCATGTATTGATAATCGATATAGTGAAGAAGATGTTGTATCACATAACGGATTAAAGGTAAAAGCAGTTCCTGTTTCAGCTTCAAAGGATATATTTGAACATATTACAGAAGAGCTGGATGTTATTGCAATCGATGAGGTGCAATTTTTTGATGGGGACATTGTGGAAGTGGTGCAAGTATTGGCAAATCGTGGCTATCGTGTCATTGTAGCTGGTTTAGACCAAGATTTCCGTGGTCTACCATTTGGACAAGTTCCTCAGCTGATGGCGATTGCTGAACATGTGACAAAACTACAAGCAGTATGTTCTGTATGTGGATCTCCAGCAAGTCGTACACAACGATTAATTGATGGAGAACCAGCGGCATTTGATGATCCAATTATTTTAGTTGGAGCTTCAGAATCGTATGAACCACGTTGTCGTCATTGTCATGCAGTACCTGCAAACAAAGATAAGTAAAACTCGCTGCGCAAGGCGGGTTTTTTTCAAAATAGAGAGAATGAGCGGTGTGAGCCGCTTGCGCTTTTAAATATAATTTGCGTTTTTTTGAGTAAGTACCATATACTATTTGTATTAGATACTAGGATGTAGAGGTGAATGATGTGTTAGATCGTTTGCAAGCTGTAGAAAATCGTTATGAGAAGTTAAATGAATTGTTAAGTGATCCAGCGATTATTAGTGATTCAAATAAGCTTCGTGAATATTCAAAGGAACAGTCTGATATACAGGAAACGGTAGAGGTGTATCGTGAGTATAAGGATGTTCGTGAGCAATTAAAAGATGCGAAAGCAATGTTAGAAGATAAGTTAGACGCAGAAATGCGTGAAATGGTAAAAGAAGAAGTTTCTGAGTTAGAATCACAAGATAAAACATTATCAGAGCGTCTGAAAATTTTACTTGTTCCAAAAGACCCTAATGATGATAAGAACGTTATCGTTGAGGTTCGTGGAGCTGCTGGTGGAGACGAGGCAGCTTTATTTGCTGGTGACTTATACCGTATGTATAGCCGTTACGCTGAGGTACAGGGCTGGAAAACGGAGATTATTGAGGCTAGCTATACAGAGTTAGGTGGATATAAAGAGATTATCTTTATGATTAATGGTAAAGGTGCTTTCGCGAAGCTGAAATTCGAGAATGGTGCTCACCGTGTACAACGTGTTCCTGAAACGGAATCTGGTGGACGTATTCATACATCTACAGCAACTGTAGCTGTATTACCAGAGGCAGAAGAAGTAGAAATTGATATTCATGAGAAAGATGTTCGTGTTGATACATTCGCTTCTAGTGGACCTGGTGGACAGAGCGTTAATACAACGATGTCAGCGGTGCGTTTAACGCATTTACCGACTGGTGTAGTTGTATCTTGTCAGGATGAGAAATCACAGATCAAGAATAAAGAAAAAGCGATGAAAGTATTACGCGCACGTGTTTATGATAAGTTTAGACAAGAAGCGCAAGCTGAGTATGATCAAAACCGTAAACAAGCTGTTGGTACGGGAGATCGTTCAGAGCGTATTCGTACGTATAACTTCCCGCAAAACCGTGTTACAGACCATCGAATCGGTTTAACGATTCAAAAGCTAGATCAAATCTTACAAGGTAAGTTAGATGATTTCATCAATGCCTTAGTGATGGAAGATCAGGCTCAAAAGATGGAGGCAGCTGAGTAATGCGTGTCTATGAAGCCCTGAAATGGGCTTCTTCTTTTTTACAGGAAAATGGACGAGATGAAAATGCGGGAGAAATTGTCCTTTGTCATGTATTAAAGGTGAACAGAACAGGATTACTTATGAATATGCGTGAAGAAATAACTGAGGATCAAGAGAAAAGCTTTACGGAGTTTATCCACAAGCATGTAGAAGGTATTCCTATTCAATATATGATTGGTTATGAAATGTTTTATGGACGGTCTTTCTTTGTGAATGAAGAAGTATTAATACCAAGACCGGAAACAGAAGAGCTTATAGTGGGAGTATTAGAAAGAATCGAGCGCCATTTTGGTGATGAGAAACTACATGTAGCAGATATAGGTACAGGTAGTGGAGCGATTTCTATTACGCTTGCTTTAGAAAATGAAAATCTTCATGTTTATACAGTAGATATTGCACAAGAGTCGATTGAAGTTGCAAAAGAAAATGCAAAAGCTTTAGGTGCAGAAGTAACGTTCTATCACGGTGATTTATTGTCACCATTTCATAAAACGGGTCAAAAGCTAGATGTTGTTGTTTCAAATCCTCCATATATACCGGAAGAGGATTGGCGTGGTCTTTCTCCTGTTGTGAAAGAGCATGAGCCGAAGAGAGCACTTGTTGGTGGTGAAGACGGATTAGATTTCTATCGCCGTTTTATGGAAGAATTGCCGAATGTGTTGCAGAAGAAAGCGATTGTGGCGTTTGAAATTGGAGTAGGACAAGGTGAGGATGTAAAAAGATTGTTACAACAAGCTTTTCCACATGCTCATGTTGAGGTTGTTTTCGATATTAACGGAAAAGATCGTATGGTATTTGCAGAGATGGAGTAAGGTTCACACCTTACTCTATTTTTTTGTGGAAAAATTCATATAGATTTTGAATTTAATAGTTTAGAAAGATGAAAGTCTGTCCACACTGTTTGTAGAAGGGACGGTGGAGGAAATGAAAAAACAAGTTATTGCTTATCTTCTTATACTATTAATTGGTGCACAGTTACTTGTGCAGTTTGGATATATGAAAGCTGATGCGAAAGGGCCTTCAGTTATTCCGAAAGAGGCCGTTCGATTACGAATTTTAGCAAATAGTGATTCAGATAAAGACCAGGCATTGAAACGTAAAGTGCGTGATGAAGTAAAAGCACAAATTGATGGGTGGGTAGCGGATTTAACTTCATTTGAAGAGGCACGCAAAGTAATTCAAAGTCATATTCCAGAAATCGAGAAAACGGTGGAAAATACGTTAAAAAGAGAAGGAAGTAAAGATTCATTTCAAGTGAAATTTAGTAAGAATGTAAAGTTTCCTACAAAGGTATACGGGAATTTTATTTATCCAGCAGGAGAATATGAAGCAGTATTAATCACAATTGGAGAAGGTGAAGGGGCGAACTGGTGGTGTGTATTATTTCCACCAATGTGTTTCTTAGATTTTTCGAGCGGGACAGCTGTAAGAAAAGAAGGGCACGTTGTGAAGGCGGAATCTCCTGAAGAGGAGCAGGTGAAACAACTAGATGAGGAAGTAATAGATAAAGAAGAGAAGAAAGTAGATAAGGTAAAAGAAACGAAAGCTGTAAAGCAGGAAGTAGTAAAAAAAGTAACAGCTTCTGAAAAGAAAGTAGTAAAAAATGAAACAAAAGTCGAAGAGCAGCCTGTAAGTAAAGAAGAAATGAAAACTGTGGAAAAAGTGGAGAAACCTGTGGAGAAAAAACAAGAAAAGAAAAATGAGTATGTAAAAGTAGAAGAGGAAGAAGAAAAGCCAGAAGTTAAATTGTTTATTGTAGAAGCTTTTACATCTTTATTCTCTAAATAGTACTATTAATAAATCCCTCTTCATATATAAAAATGAGGAGGGATTTATTATGAAGAAAGTGTATTTTGCTACGAAAGCAGATGTGGAAAGATTACATTCTTTTTTCGGACAAGCTAATAAAAAAGATGATAAAATAAATGAGTTGTACGCACAATTTATGATTTTGGAAGAGGCGGAAGAAATACGAGCTGTAATTGGTTATGAACAAAGTGGGGAAGATGTGCTTATTCGTTCTTGTTTATTCACACCTCATGTGGATAAACAGACTTTCTTATATTTTTTTGAAATGTTTTTGCAGTATATGAAAGAAAAAAGTGTTCAACAATTGTACTTACTAACAAATCATCCACAATCTGTACCGATCTTTCAGTTCTTTGACTTTTTTACTATAGAAAAGGATGAGGTTTCAGAGGGAATTCAACAGCTAGAACATTTTTGTAAAAATATAAAAGAGCAGAATGCAATAATACTAAATTGTCAGCTATACACAAAGTTATCCACGGATTAATTAGGTTTATCCACATTTTGTGGATAAACCTTGTTTGTCTTTTGGATAAATCTCATAGTAAACTAAAAATAGACAAGTATTTAAGGGTAGAAAAGGACGTGGAAAAAAATGCATACAAATATGTGGGTTGTGGATAATGTTGTGGAAAGAAAAAAATATTATCCACAGTTACAAGAAGCAGCAAAATTATTAAGAGAAAATGAGGCGGTGGCTTTCCCTACGGAAACAGTATATGGGTTAGGTGCAAATGCGATGGATGATGAAGCAATCGCGAAAATTTTCGAAGCGAAAGGAAGACCGAGTGATAATCCACTCATTGTCCATATAGGTACAAAATCTCAGTTAGATGGGATTGTGAAAGAAATTCCACCAGTTGCAGAGAAGTTAATGGCGCATTTTTGGCCAGGACCATTAACAATTATTTTGCCGAGAAAAGAAGGGATTTCAGAGAAGGTGACGGCAGGACTTAATACGGTTGGAGTAAGAATGCCTGATCATCCAATTGCACTTGCTCTTATTGAAGAGGCGAATGTACCTGTTGCGGCACCAAGTGCGAATCGTTCAGGGCGTCCAAGTCCAACATTAGCTTCTCACGTATATGAAGATTTGAATGGGAAGATTGCAGGTATTGTTGATGGTGGTGCAACTGGAGTAGGCGTTGAATCAACTGTAATTGATTGTACAAGCGCGGTTCCAACAATATTACGTCCAGGTGGGATTACGAAAGAACAATTAGAAGCGATGATAGGTACGGTTTCTTTAGATCCAGCTTTAAAGGATGAGAAGGAAAAACCGAAATCACCTGGAATGAAATACACACATTATGCACCGAAAGCACCACTTAGTATTGTTGAGGGCTCACGTGAGTTTATTCAGCATCTTGTGGATGAGAAAAAGGAAGAAGGATTTAAAGTAGGCGTATTAACGACAGAAGAGTATCAGCATGTATATAGTGCAGATGTTATATTATCTTGTGGTGTTAGAAGTGACTTAGCTATTGTTGCGACTAAATTATATGATGTACTTAGAACATTTGATGCAAGTGAAGTGGATGTTATTTTTAGTGAGTCATTTCCTAATGAAGGAATAGGGAATGCAATTATGAATCGTTTAACAAAAGCGGCAGGACATCATATTATTATTGAATGATAAGGTAAGATTAGCAAACAGAATATTTCTCCTTGGATAAGCATATTGTGAAGTAGCACGTCCAAGGAGGGGCATGAATGACGTTTGAACAGCTAATACCTTTAATAATTATGGCGTTCGCCTTAGGGATGGATGCGTTCTCGGTGAGTCTTGGTATGGGGATGATGCCCCTAAAGTTAAGACAAATCCTGTATATTGGTATGACGATAGGGATATTTCATATTATTATGCCGTTTATAGGAATGGTACTAGGTCATTTTTTATCAGAGAAGTATGGAGATATCGCACATTTTGCGGGTGCTATTTTATTAATTGGACTAGGGTTTTATATCGTATATTCGACCATTTTACAAAATGAAGAGACTAGAACAGCCCCTATTGGAATTGGTTTATTCGTATTTGCATTTGGCGTCAGTATAGATAGCTTCTCAGTAGGACTTAGTCTTGGTATTTATGGGGCACAAACAATTATTACGATTTTACTTTTTGGATTTGTTAGCATGTTATTAGCGTGGATTGGTTTATTAATTGGGAGACATGCGAAAGATATGCTCGGTACATATGGTGAGATAGTAGGTGGTATCATTTTGATTGGGTTTGGATTATATATCCTTTTTCCTATATAATTTTATGTAGGAGGGAATTATGAACAAGTTATTGGAATGGTATGTTAAATTTTTAACCTTCTTTCCTCGATGGCTAAGAAGACTTATAATTTGGGGTATTATTTTGCAAATTTCGATGCTAGGTTGGATTAAGTTAATTCGTGAATGGTGAGATAGTTCCTTTCTGTGAATATTTTGTTTGTACTATATTTATTGCGCTAAAAATTACAGATATAGAAAGGATGAGATGAATGACGAGATTGAAGCAAGTTTTTGGTATTATTATTAGTTTTTTTGTTTTTTGGTTTAGTATGCTCGGTGTACAAATGTTTGCTGAGTTTTTAGATATTGAGTCATTGAAATTTGTTGCGGGAAAGACTGAGGCGGCGCGTGCTTTTTACTCTCCGTACCCGTTTTTAATTGTTTTTCTTATTACATTGCTTTCCCTATACTTCTTCGTAATTAAGCTAGGGAAGCCGAAAAAAGAGAAAATGCCTACTTTAGAGGAAAAGAAGGAAGAATTACAATGATAAAATCCCCTGCTAAAAAGCAGGGGATTTTATATTTGAGTGATGGGAGGAATCTAGCCGCCTTGCTTTTAAATATATCCAGCTTCAGCGGCTAGAATGGTCGGTGGCTTCGCGTCTTCCTGCGAGGCAAAAAGCGCCTCTACGTCAGAAGCTCCATCCTCCTCCCATTCTGAGCGAGCCGCTGCCGCTTTTAGATATTATCCAGTTCCAGTGGCCAGCTCTTCGCATCTAAGAACCTCCGCTACTCAAGGTAAAAAGCACCTTTTGTGCGAGAGAACCTTAGCTGATCAGAGCTAAACGGGCCACTTCCACTTTTAAACTGGCCTAACCAATTCAAATTGTTCTCCTAATTTTGCATAGTTGTGTCCTGCTAAGCGGCTTATTGGTTTGAGTCCTTCGGCGTGAATCCGCCCTTTTTCATATAGATGTTCGGCAATGTGGAAACGAACGACGCGTCCAATTAGTAGATCACAAGCTGGTGAGTCTTCCGTTCCGCCAAGTGGAATTGCACGTTCTAATACGCATTCCATTCGAATATTTGCTTCTTTTACACCTGGAACAGAGATGACTTCACTTTTGATTGGTGTTAGTTTTGCTAGTTCAATTTCACTTTCATTTGGCGGGAGGTTAGCTGCTGTTTCATTAATTGCTGCTACATATGATTCGTCAGAAATATGTACAACAAATTCTCCTTTTTCAATTGCGTTTCGGGAAGTGTCCTTTCTTTCTCCAGCTTTTCGTTGTACAGATACTGAGATAAGTGGTGGATTAGCAGCGACAATATTGAAATAACTATATGGCGCTCCGTTTAATACACCGTCTTTTGTTACAGAAGTAACGAATGCTACAGGACGAGGGATGATACTTCCAGTAAGTAATTTGTAATTATCTTTTTCAGTTTGTTCATCTGGATTAATGGATAACATGCTTGTAATCCCCTTTCTAAATATGAATACTTATTGTTTGTTTACAAGATAACGATGAGAAAATCCTGCTGGAAATAATATTTTATTTCATAAAAAGAACTTACTTCAATTGTAATGAAGTAAGTTCTTTTTTCAAGAATCTCAAATTTGAGATAAAAATTAAAGTAAAACGTATGCCCCAGGTCCGATTAAAGCTACACCAACAGCGACAGCGATTAACATTAAGTTATATTCATATCCGTTTTGTGTTACCCAGTAACCATTTTTTCCGTGAACAGTGAAGATAGCCATTAACATTGTTCCAACGATAAATAATGAACCAACTACAATGAAAATACCTGATGCGAATAAGAAACCACCTAGTAATTCAGTTGCGCCAGCCATAAATGCCATAAATACACCAGGGCGTAAACCGATTGACTCCATCCAGCCACCTGTTCCTTTTAAACCGTAACCGCCGAACCAACCAAATAATTTTTGAGCACCATGACCCATGAATGTAATTCCTATAATAAGACGAATAATAAGTAGACCGAAATCCATCATTTTTCAAAACCTCCTAAAAGTTATCAACTTACCTTACGTAAGTAATTATAAAATAGTTACTTACTTTAGTCAAGTGGATTTTGAAAAAAGTTTGAATTAAATTTTACAAATTAACAACAAAAAATAAAATGTAGTAAAGACCTCTAGACAAGTTGGGCAAAAAAAGAGAAAATATAAATAGAAGTTAACTTCTAATTGTTATTCAGACAATCAGAATTGACTGGAATTTTGTGAAGCGCTACAATAAGAGTCTATTAGTAATGACGTAATTTATTTCGAAAGCGTTTTTACAGTATAATATTCGAAGTATGAAGTCTTACATGTATCCCGAGCTTTACTAGGGATTGCCCTATAAACTTTTAGGTAAATTATAAGGAGGACTATCCTATGTTTAAAAAATTATTCGGTCTTGGTTCAAAAACAAATGAAGAAACAATCGTAGCTCCATTAACTGGAGCAGTGAAAAATATTGAAGAAGTACCAGATCCAGTATTTGCTGGTCGTATGATGGGTGACGGCGTTGCAATCGATCCTACTGAAGGTGTAGTTGTATCTCCAGTTGATGGTGAAATCGTACAATTATTCCACACAAAACATGCTATCGGAATTAAAGCGAAAAACGGTACAGAAATTTTAATCCACGTTGGATTAGAAACTGTAAAAATGGAAGGCGAAGGTTTCGAAGCTCACGTTTCTGAAGGCCAAGCTGTAAAAGCTGGAGATAAATTAATCTCATTCGACCTAGAATTAATCCGTGAAAAAGCGAAAAGCACAATTACTCCAATTGTTATTACAAACACAGATGCAGCTGAGTCTATTAAGACAACTGTAGGCGTAGCAGCTACAAAAGGTTCAACAGAAGTAATGAAAGTTACAATGAAATAATTGCTATATAAGAGGAATCCGTTTCGTATGAAATGGATTCCTTATTTTTGTTGTATGTTCAGCAGGTATGTTAAAATACTCTAGGCACTTGGAAATAGGGCTTCACATATATGTGGATAAGGCGCATTTTTCTTAGAAAAAATATAAGAGAAATGCGCCTTTTGTATATTCACATTTCTTTTGTTCTATTCTAATGTAAGTTATGATGAGTGATAAGAAATGGAATATAGGGGTGGGTTTGAATGAAACGAGTGTTATTTGTTTGTACTGGCAATACATGTCGTAGTCCAATGGCTGAGGCGTTGCTTCGTCATCACGGAGGAGATAAGTTTGAAGTGCAATCTGCTGGTGTTTTCGCCTATCCTGGGAGCGATGCATCGGTACATGCGAAGGAAGCTTTAGCTGAAAAGGGAATTGCAATCGATCATGCCGCGCAGCAGGTAAACGAAACTTTGATTGGTTGGGCAGATATTGTAGTAACAATGACGGAAAACCATAAGCAAATTGTCCTTGGGCATTATCCGAGTGTCGAAGAGAAAGTAGATACATTATATGGAGTAGCTGAGGGAATAAGTAAGGATATTTCAGATCCATTTGGCGGATCACTTTCTATTTATAAAGAAACGTTAGAAGAGATGGAAAAACTTGTACAAACTTTACTGAAAAACCATTCAGAAGGTTGATGTTTCGTGTATAATACGATATTGGAGATCACTTCGTCCCATTAAAGGATCGAGTGAGAAATGAAGATAATGGATTGAAACTTTGGAGGGGTAAAAATGAAAGTAGTAATAGCATCTGATCACGGCGGTATGAATATCCGCAAAGAACTTGTAAGTTTATTAGAAGAGTTAAATATTGAATATATTGATTTAGGTTGTGAATGTGAAGCTGGTTCTGTTGATTACCCTGACTTTGCGTTTCCAGCAGCTGAAATGGTAGCGAATGGTGAAGTAGATCGTGGTATTTTAGTTTGTGGGACAGGCATTGGTATGTCAATCGCAGCAAACAAAGTGAATGGTATCCGTTGTGCGTTAGTTCATGATACTTTCAGCGCGAAAGCAACGAGAGAGCATAATGACACTAACATGCTAGCAATGGGCGAGCGTGTAATTGGTGCTGGTCTAGCGCGTGATATTGCGAAAATCTGGTTAACAACTGACTATGAAGGTGGTCGTCACGAAAACCGCGTAGGAAAAATTAAAACATACGAAACAAAGTAATAGATTCTAACTATCAGTAGTGTGCAATATAATTTGGTGAACCAACCTGTGAAAGGAAGAGGCGTAATGACAGAAATCGTAAAGGTAAGAGAACAGCTACAAATGTTGCTTTCTGATTTCCAAGAACAAGCTTCATTACAAAGCGGTCAAATTTTTGTAGTGGGTTGTAGCACGAGCGAAGTGCTAGGCGAAAGAATTGGAACATCAGGAACGATGGAAGTAGCAGAGGCGATTTTCTCTGAGTTAAAACAATTTCAAGAGCAAACAGGTATTGAATTAGCGTTTCAATGTTGTGAGCATTTAAACCGTGCTTTAGTAGTTGAGAGAGAAGTAGCGATAAAATATCAATTTGAAATTGTAACAGTTACGCCTGTTAGATCAGCAGGTGGTGCATTGGGGACATACGCGTATCACAATTTGAAAGATCCGGTAGTAGTTGAGTTTATTAAAGCTGATGCAGGAATGGATATTGGTGATACATTTATCGGTATGCATTTAAAGCATGTAGCTGTTCCGGTTCGTACAAGTGTGAAGGAAATTGGAAGTGCGCATGTAACGATGGCCAAAACACGTGGAAAACTAATTGGTGGGGCACGTGCTGTCTATGCGGCAGCGGAAGAGACTACCACTTGCCGTTAAATATGAGAAATTAGGAAGTCATATAGTAACTGTTTATCATAAGATAAAAGGTATGTTGTCTGACTTTATAATAGAAGAAAGAAAAGACCGATTTTCGGTCTTTTTTTTCTTTTATGATATAGAAAGTCATGTTAGAATGTAGTTGAAAACATGAAGGTTCGAAAGAATTACAACCTGAATTTTCGTTTTTTCTGAATAAATGAGAAAAAACTATTGGGAATCGATGTAATTCGTTCAGAAAAGGGGGATTTTGGTGGATCATTTAAAACGTCAAGATGAAAAGGTATTTGCTGCAATTGAGGCAGAACTAGGAAGACAGCGTTCAAAGATTGAGTTAATTGCTTCGGAAAACTTCGTAAGTGAAGCAGTAATGGAGGCACAAGGTTCTGTTTTAACGAATAAGTATGCTGAAGGATATCCTGGAAAACGTTACTATGGTGGCTGTGAACACGTAGACGTAGTAGAAGATATCGCACGTGATCGTGTGAAAGAAATTTTCGGCGCAGAGCACGTCAATGTTCAACCACACTCTGGTGCACAAGCGAACATGGCAGTATACTTCACGATTTTAGAGCAAGGCGATACAGTACTTGGTATGAATTTATCTCATGGTGGTCACTTAACACACGGAAGCCCTGTTAACTTCAGTGGAGTACAATATAATTTCGTAGAATATGGCGTGGATGCTGACTCTCACCGTATTAATTACGATGATGTATTAGCAAAAGCGAAAGAACATAAACCAAAATTAATCGTTGCAGGTGCAAGTGCATACCCTCGTGTTATCGATTTCAAGCGATTCCGTGAGATTGCAGATGAAGTGGGCGCTTATTTAATGGTTGATATGGCACATATCGCTGGTTTAGTAGCTGCTGGTTTACATCCAAATCCAGTACCACATGCACATTTCGTTACAACGACAACACATAAAACGTTACGTGGCCCGCGTGGTGGTATGATTTTATGTGAAGAGCAATTTGCAAAACAAATTGATAAATCAATCTTCCCTGGTATTCAAGGTGGTCCACTTATGCACGTAATCGCTGCGAAAGCTGTTGCATTTGGTGAGGCACTTCAAGATGATTTCAAAACATATGCACAAAATATCATTAACAATGCGAACCGCTTAGCTGAAGGTCTCCAAAAAGAAGGACTTACACTTGTTTCTGGCGGAACAGACAATCACTTAATCTTGATTGATGTTCGTAACTTAGAAATCACAGGTAAAGTAGCAGAGCACGTATTAGATGAAGTTGGTATTACAGTGAACAAAAATACAATTCCATTTGAAACAGCAAGCCCATTTGTAACAAGTGGTGTACGTATCGGTACAGCAGCTGTAACATCTCGTGGTTTCGGTTTAGAAGAAATGGATGAAATTGCGTCACTTATTGCCTATACATTAAAAAATCATGACAATGAAGCTGCATTAGAAGAAGTACGTAAGCGTGTAGAAGCGTTAACTAGCAAATTCCCAATGTATCCAAATCTATAATAGATTGAAGAAGACTGCCGAGACTTAATTGTTTTGGCGGTCTTTTTTGTGGACATATATTATTTTTAAAGTATGTATACAAATGATGAATAAATTTTGGCGATATAATGAAGGATACAGCTCCCATAATTGGTAAAGATACTAGATAGATTCATCGTAAAATCATGATTTTGCCAAATTTGCCCTTGAATATTAGTAGCGTTTTCTTTACAATCGTAAATAGTGTAAAAAAGCGTGCAAACGCATGAATATCATCTAAAGGAGAGATTCACATGGGAAAACTGTATGTATTTGATCACCCGTTAATTCAACATAAGATTACATATATTCGCGATAAGAATACAGGTACGAAAGATTTTCGTGAATTAGTGGACGAAGTAGCAAGCTTAATGGCTTTCGAAATTACTCGCGACCTTCCACTTAAGGACATTGAAATTGAAACACCTGTAAGCAAAGCGACAACAAAAGTGATCGCTGGTAAAAAACTTGGTTTAATTCCGATTTTACGTGCAGGTTTAGGAATGGTTGATGGAATTCTGAAATTAATTCCAGCAGCAAAAGTAGGACACGTTGGTTTATACCGTGACCCTAAAACATTGCAACCGGTAGAATACTATGTGAAACTTCCAACGGATGTAGAAGAGCGTGACTTTATCGTACTAGATCCGATGCTAGCAACAGGTGGTTCTGCGGCTGAAGCAATTAACTCTCTGAAAAAGCGCGGTGCGAAACAAATTAAATTAATGTGTATCGTTGCAGCTCCAGAAGGGGTAAAAGTAGTACAAGAAGAACATCCTGATGTTGATATTTATGTAGCAGCATTAGATGAGAAATTAAATGACCACGGATATGTAGTACCAGGTCTTGGTGATGCTGGTGACCGTTTATTCGGAACGAAGTAAGACAACTGACGAGCAGGGGAGATTCCCCAGCTCGTCTTTTTTTGCTGTAAGCAAGTAGGGGAGGGGGAGAGGATAAATATACATCGTATATACAACATAAGTTGCATACACCTCACATATAATATAGAAGTCTTACGTCTGAGGAACACTATATTATGGAAGAAAAGCGTTATATCTCGAAAATATAATAGTGACAAACTTGTGAACATTTCCTTCTATTATAAAGAGAAAACTGTTAGAAATTGCATATATGTAACCAGTATTTAGAAGGGGAACGTTTTCATTTTTGGGAGGAAATGCCTAATACTCAAATTTTTAGATTTTTTACGATTTCTCGTTGACACTGTTAATACCCTATTGTATGCTAACAACGGGGATAGATGGTAGGGCTTTCAGTGACAAAATTACATCTATTCCGTGACGAAAATGTAAACTTTTTGTTTTGTATAGGATTTATGCAAAAAAATGAGTTATTATTAACACATCGTGAATGAGGGTTACATATTGGAGGGATGAATCCTTGCAAAAAAACGATCGCAGCCATATAAAAGCTTATGCTTTAATGTCAGGTATTCTCGCTCAGTTAGTCGGTTCTATTCTTGTTGGAATCTTTGGTGGGCAGTGGATTGATAATAAGGTTGGAACGTTTCCGTTGTTTCTTATTATAGGGTTATTACTCGGACTAGGAACAGGGGTATACGCAATGATTCGACTCATTCGACATTACTATTCGGGAGAGCAATGATGATAGACGTACATGGACTTGTCCAAAGACAAAAGAAATATATGTACTACTTGCTTGCGCTTCTAGTGCTAGGATGGGGATTTACCTCTTACAAGGATGTATTTCTTGGACTGATTATCGGTACGATTTTCAGTTTTCTTAGTTTGCGCATCATTGCACGTAGAACAGACAAGCTGCTAGACCGCGTAACAAATGGAGAAAACGTGAAGTTCAAGGCAACAGCGGTAAGTACATATTCAAGATTCGCCACGATTGGGTTATTAATTTTATTTGCAGCCAAATATCAAGAGTTAATCGCGATGTGGGGCCTAGGTGTAGGATTGCTGACAGGATACCTTGTCATGATCATAGATTTTCTTTATTTAGAGTATAAGAGCAGGGAAGAGAGGTGAATTACTAGTGGAACACGGTAAATTAGTTGAATTTCTAGGTTTAACGTTCGATTTGTCATCAGTTATGATGGTTACTGTAGCAGCAGTTATTGTTTTCTTAATCGCTGTTATCGGAACTCGCAGCTTAGCTCTTCGCCCAACCGGGATGCAAAACTTCATGGAATGGGTGTTTGACTTCGTGAAAGGGATTATCAATAGTACGATGGACTGGAAAACAGGTGGACGTTTCTTAACGCTTGGCGTTACGCTTATCATGTTTATCATCGTATCGAACTTCCTTGGTTTACCATTCATGTATTCAGCAACTGAAGCTGGCGAACATATTGCATGGTGGAGATCACCAACGTCTGATCCAGCAGTTACATTAACATTAGCCGTGATGGTAGTTACCCTCACCCATTATTATGGAATTAAGATGAAGGGTACGAAAGAGTACGTAAAAGGTTATTTCCAACCTATGAAATTCTTATTCCCATTAAAGGTTATTGAGGAGTTTGCTAACACATTAACGTTAGGTCTTCGTTTATTTGGTAACATTTATGCAGGTGAGATCTTATTAGGATTACTTGCTAAGTTGGGCGGAGCATCAGTCCTTGGGGCAGTAGGTGCGCTTGTACCAATGTTAGCATGGATGGGATTCAGTGTATTCGTTGGATCAATCCAAGCATTTATTTTCGTTATGTTAACGATGGTTTATATGGCTCATAAAGTAAGCCATGACCATTAATATAATTTAAGTAAGAAAAAATTTATTTTTTTATAATACAAAGGAGGACAAATTAAATGAGTTTAGGTGTAATCGCAGCTGCAATTGCAATTGGTTTATCAGCATTAGGTGCAGGTATTGGTAACGGTCTTATCGTATCACGTACAATCGAAGGTGTTGCTCGTCAACCAGAATTAAAAGGCGCACTTCAAACAATTATGTTCATCGGGGTTGCTTTAGTTGAGGCACTTCCAATCATCGGTGTAGTTATTGCATTCATCGTAATGAACAAATAAGGGAGACTCCCCTTACATAGATGGCGAAGAGTGTTTTTCCGAACTTTCTTCGCCATTGCTTTATGAACGAAACGTATGTCTTTTTTTTTCATATGATCAATCTAGATATTTTGAAGGGAGTGAATCCTTGTGCCAACTTTATTATTAGGGGCTGCCATTCCATTTGGAACGATTGCTTATACATTGTTCATTTTCTTACTTCTGTTAGTGATGCTACGCAAATTTGCGTGGGGTCCTTTAATGGGGATTATGAAAGAACGTGAAGAGCATGTTACTAATGAAATCGACGCTGCAGAAAGAAGTAACGCTGAAGCGAAGAAGTTAGTAGAAGAACAACGTGAAATGTTAAAACAATCACGTGTTGAAGCACAAGAGTTAATTGAAAGAGCGAAAAAACAAGCTGTAGATCAGAAAGATGTTATTGTTGCTGCTGCGAAAGAAGAAGCAGAATCAATTAAAGCATCTGCTGTACAAGAAATTCAACGCGAAAAAGAGCAAGCAATTGCTGCTTTACAAGAACAAGTTGCTTCTTTATCTGTTCAAATTGCTTCTAAAGTAATTGAAAAAGAATTAAAAGAAGAAGATCAAGTGAAGTTAATTCGCGATTATATTAAAGAAGTAGGAGAAGCGCGATGAGCAATGGGATTGTAGCAAAACGTTATGCTGTCGCTCTTTTTAAAATTGCTAAAGAAAAACACGTATTAGAAATGTTTGAAGAGGAATTACGCCTTGTACAAAACGTTTATGTAAAGAACGGAGAACTACATAGCTTTTTAACGCAACCGAACATTTCAAAGGAACAAAAGAAAACGTTTCTTGCAAACGTATTCGGATCTGTTTCTGAATCTATTTTAAATACGTTATATATTTTAATTGATAACAAACGCATTGATATCTTACCTGAAATTGCAGATGAATATGTTGTTCTTGCTAATGAAGAACGTAACGTAGCGGATGCAACTGTATATTCTACTCGTCTTCTATCAGAAGAAGAGAAGCTTAACATTGCTGAAGCATTTGCAAAGAGAACGGGAAAAGATGCAATTCGCGTGAAAAATGTTGTAGATGAAGATTTACTAGGCGGAATTAAAGTACGTATTGGAAATCGCATTTATGACGGAAGTTTACAAGGAAAATTAGCACGTATTCAGCGTGAATTAATGAAGAATAGATAGGGGTGAAGCACATGAGCATCAGAGCTGAAGAAATTAGCGCACTGATAAAGCAACAAATCGAGAACTATCAGTCTGAAATCGAAGTTAGTGATGTTGGTACAGTTATCCAAGTTGGTGACGGTATCGCGCGTGCTCATGGTCTTGATAACGTTATGGCTGGTGAACTTGTAGAGTTCTCTAACGGCGTTATGGGACTAGCACAAAACTTAGAGGAAAACAACGTAGGTATTATCATTTTAGGACCTTACACAGAAATCCGTGAAGGTGACGAAGTTCGTCGTACTGGTCGCATCATGCAAGTACCAGTAGGAAAAGAACTAATTGGTCGTGTTGTAAACCCATTAGGTCAACCAGTTGATGGTTTAGGCCCAATCAATACAACAAACACTCGTCCAATCGAAAGTCCAGCACCAGGTGTAATGGATCGTAAATCTGTTCATGAGCCACTTCAAACAGGTATTAAAGCGATCGATGCCCTTGTACCAATTGGTCGTGGTCAACGTGAGTTAATCATCGGTGACCGTCAAACTGGTAAAACAGCAGTTGCACTTGATACAATCATTAACCAAAAAGATGAAGACATGATTTGTATCTACGTAGCAATTGGACAAAAAGAATCAACTGTACGTAACGTAGTAGAAACACTACGTAAGCACGGTGCATTAGAGTACACAATCGTTGTAACTGCATCTGCTTCTCAACCAGCTCCATTATTATACCTAGCTCCTTACGCTGGTGTAACAATGGGTGAAGAGTTCATGTACAATGGTAAACACGTATTAGTAGTATATGATGACTTATCAAAACAAGCAGCGGCTTACCGTGAGCTGTCATTACTATTACGTCGTCCTCCAGGTCGTGAAGCTTACCCAGGGGATGTATTCTACTTACATTCTCGCTTATTAGAGCGTGCAGCAAAATTAAGTGATGCAAGAGGCGGCGGTTCTTTAACTGCACTACCTTTCATCGAAACACAAGCAGGGGACGTATCTGCATACATCCCAACAAACGTAATTTCTATTACGGATGGACAAATCTTCTTACAATCTGATCTATTCTTCTCTGGCGTACGTCCAGCGATCGATGCGGGTACTTCTGTATCTCGTGTAGGTGGATCTGCTCAGATTAAAGCGATGAGTAAAGTATCAGGTACACTTCGTCTTGACCTTGCATCTTACCGTGAGTTAGAAGCGTTCGCTCAGTTCGGTTCTGACCTTGATAAAGCAACTCAAGCGAAATTAAACCGTGGTGCTCGTACTGTTGAGGTATTAAAACAAGGATTACACAAACCATTACGTGTAGAGAAACAAGTTATCATTCTTTACGCTTTAACACGTGGATTCCTAGATGATATCCCAGTAGTAGATATCACTCGTTTTGAAGAAGAATTCCATGCTTGGTTAGATTCTAATGCGACTGACTTATTAGAAGAAATCCGCACAACTAAGAAACTTGCGGATGACGACAAATTTGCAGCAGCAATTAACGGATTTAAAAAAGTATTCGTAGCTTCTGAATAATAATAAAAAGTGAAGCCGACTGTTCAGCCCCATCGGCTAAGGTTCTTTCTCACAGAAGGTGCTTTTTACCTTCTTGTGGGGAAGGTTCTTAGACGAAAGGGGCTAGGAGGCGGAACTAGATTAATAAAAGCGGAAGCGGCTCGTTCTGAATGTGAGGGGATGGAGCTTCTGACGAAGAGGCGGTGTTTGCCTCGTAGGAAGAAGTGAAGCCACCGAGCATTCAAGCCGCTGGAGCTAGATAGTATATATAAAAGGCATCTCGGGCTCTGAGATTGCTAAAGGTCATGTAAAGGAAAAGAGTAGGTGCACCTATTCTTTTCCTTCAATCATGAGCAAGAATATCTTGCAACGTAGATTAGGAAGAGGATTCTTACTAATCGTGCCAACTTCCGGAAAAAAGGTGGTGAAAACCTGTGGCATCTTTACGCGATATAAAAGCGAAGATTAACTCGACAAAGAAAACGAGTCAAATTACGAAAGCGATGGAGATGGTATCTGCATCTAAGTTAAACCGTGCAGAGCAAAATGCTAAATCTTTCGTTCCGTATATGGAAAAGATTCAAGAAGTAGTAGCGAGCATTGCGCAAGGAAGCAAAGGGATTAATCATCCAATGCTAAATGCGCGTCCTGTAAAGCGTACAGGATACATCGTTATTACGTCTGATCGCGGACTAGCAGGTGGTTATAACAGTAACGTATTACGTACAGTAAGTAACGTAATTCGTGAACGTCATAATATGGATTCAAACCAATATTCTATTATTGTGCTTGGACGACTAGGACGTGATTATTTAAAACGTCGCGGCTTTAACATTATTGATGAAGTAGTTGGATTATCTGACCATCCATCATTTACTGATATTAAAGACCTTGCTTCTCGAGCAATTGCGATGTTCGCAGATGGTGCTTATGATGAGCTGTACATTTACTACAACCATTACGTAAGTAAAATTTCACAAGAGGTAACGGAAAATAAAATTTTACCGCTTACTGATGTGGCGTCTGACAAACCAACGACAGCTTATGAATTCGAACCTTCTGAAGAAGAAATTTTAAAAGTACTATTGCCACAATACGCAGAAAGCTTAGTGTACGGTGCATTACTAGATGGTAAAGCAAGTGAACACGCAGCGCGTATGACAGCAATGAAGAGTGCTACAGACAACGCAATGGAAGTTATCGATTCACTTACACTTTCATTCAACCGTGCGCGTCAGGCAGCGATTACGCAAGAAATTACGGAAATCGTTGGTGGAGCAGCAGCGTTAGAATAGTAATAAAAAGTGGAAGCGGCTCGTCCAGAACAGGAGGGCATTGGAGCTCCTGACGAAGAGGCGTAGTTTGCCTCACAGGAAGGCGCGAAATGACCGACTGTTCTAGCCGCTGGAACTAGATTCAATAAAAAGTGGAAGCGGCTCTGTCAAAAGAGTCGCGTAAGCTATAAACCAATAAAAAATTAAAAGCTAGCTGCTCGTAGAAAGTTGGCTAATTAAAAGAAAGCTAGGAGGGAACCCGATGAATAAAGGGCGCGTTACGCAAATCATGGGTCCGGTTGTAGACGTTAAGTTTGATGGCGGAAAGCTACCAGAAATCTACAACGCCCTTACGGTAAAACAAAGCAACGAAAACGGAAGTATTAACTTAACATTTGAAGTTGCACTTCATTTAGGTGATGATACAGTTCGTACAGTTGCAATGTCTTCCACAGATGGACTTGTTCGTGGCACAGAAGTAGAAGATACTGGTAAACCAATCTCTGTACCAGTTGGTGATGTAACACTTGGTCGCGTATTTAACGTATTAGGTGATGCAATTGACTTAGATGGTGAGGTTCCTGCAGATGTACATCGTGATCCAATTCACCGTCAAGCACCTGCATTCGAAGAATTATCTACTAAAGTAGAAATTCTTGAAACTGGTATTAAAGTAGTAGACTTACTTGCTCCTTACATTAAGGGTGGTAAGATCGGCCTATTCGGTGGTGCCGGCGTAGGTAAAACAGTATTAATTCAGGAATTAATTAACAACATCGCACAAGAGCACGGTGGTATCTCTGTATTCGCTGGTGTAGGTGAGCGTACTCGTGAGGGTAATGACTTATACCACGAAATGAGCGATTCTGGCGTAATCAAGAAAACTGCGATGGTATTCGGACAAATGAACGAGCCACCTGGAGCACGTCAACGTGTTGCATTAACAGGTTTAACAATGGCTGAGCATTTCCGTGATGAGCAAGGACAAGACGTACTTCTGTTCATCGATAACATCTTCCGTTTCACGCAAGCGGGTTCTGAAGTATCTGCCCTTCTTGGTCGTATGCCATCTGCGGTAGGTTACCAACCAACACTTGCAACAGAAATGGGTCAATTACAAGAGCGTATTACATCTACAAATAAAGGGTCTATCACGTCTATCCAAGCGGTATATGTACCAGCCGATGACTATACTGACCCAGCACCAGCTACAACGTTCGCTCACTTAGATGCAACAACAAACTTAGAGCGTCGTTTAACACAAATGGGTATTTACCCAGCCGTAGATCCATTAGCATCTACATCTCGTGCACTTTCTCCAGAAATTGTAGGAGAAGAACATTATGAAGTAGCTCGTCAAGTACAGCAAACTTTACAACGTTATAAAGAGCTTCAAGATATCATCGCTATCTTAGGTATGGATGAGTTATCTGAAGAAGATAAGTTAGTTGTACATCGTGCTCGTCGTATTCAATTCTTCTTATCTCAAAACTTCCACGTAGCTGAGCAGTTTACAGGTCAAAAAGGTTCTTACGTACCTGTAAAAAATACAGTTAGTGGTTTCAAAGAAATTCTAGAAGGAAAATATGATGACCTTCCAGAAGATGCATTCCGCTTAGTAGGTGGCATTGAAGAAGTTATTGAAAACGCGAAGAAAATGATGGCGTAAGGCCTTAGGAGGGACGAAGTATGAAGACATTTCCAGTCAGTATTGTAACTCCTGATGGACCGGTTTACGAAAAAGAAGTAGAAATGGTAAGTGTAAAAGCAGAGAGTGGGGAAATGGGGATCTTACCAGGTCACATTCCAACTGTTGCACCATTAAAAATTAGTGCAGTTCGTCTGAAAAATGGTGGACACACTGATTATGTAGCAGTAAGCGGTGGCTTTATCGAAGTTCGTCCAGATAAAGTGACTGTATTATCATCATCTGCTGAAGAAGCAAACCATATCGATATCCATCGCGCAAATGAAGCGAAGCGTCGCGCTGAGCAACGTCTGCAAGATAAACAAGCACATGTTGACTTTAAACGTGCAGAAATGGCATTACAACGTGCCGTGAACCGTTTAAACGTTTCCGATATGAAGTAAAAAAATCCGTAAGGGCTTTGCCTTTACGGATTTTTTTTTTGTTTGTTTTATGGATAATTTTACAAAACTGGTATAATTATATTGATGCTTGTATAAGTAGAAGTGTACAACAATTTATATTTCATAAAGGGGATGAATCAATGATTGGTGAAATGAAGCGAGAAGCATTGTACTCTTTAAAGGGAAAATGGGGACTAGGTGTTGGATCAACAATTTTATATTTTATTTTAAGTTATGTCGTTTCGATGGCTGCAATGCTTATACTATTAATTCCAGGAATTATTATATTTCTCTCAGTTGCAAGCTTAACTGGATCATTTGAAGAGGAAACGATGTCAATTGGAGCAGGTATTACCTTTGGGATTTTTTATTTCATTATGATAATTTTGAGTAACGCATCGTATGGGATTACGTCATATGGTTATACAAATGTATTTTTACAGATTAGTAAACGAGAAGATGCTAAAGTAGATTACTTATTTGAAGGATTTCGTGGCTTTAAAAGAATGATGAAAACAATGTGGGCAATGCTTGCTATTTTGTTATATACAGGTACATGGATTCCGATGCTGTTAATAGGCTTATTTGCATTGTTAGGTGAAGAAGGGAATACGTCATTTGCAATAGCTTTCTTCGTACTATTAGCAATTTCAATTGTTGGTATGATTGTGATGTATTTTTCTTATGCACTGACGTATTATGTGATGATTGAAAATCCAGAATATAGTGTTTCGCAGGCGATGAAGGAAAGTAAGAATCTTATGAAGGGTCATAAGTTAGATTTGTTTCTTTTATGGCTGAGCTTCATAGGATGGGCTATTTTAGCGCTTTTTACTTTTGGAATAGGATTTCTTTGGCTTAGTCCGTATATGAGTACGACGACAGCACACTTTTATCGCTATATTTCAAAAGGTGAATTTCAATAGGAACATGCTATACTAATAGAATTATTGTGTATAGGAGGCGAGGCTACGCATGATTAGTGATTTAAAAGGAGAAGCACTAGATTCATTAGAGGGAAAATGGGGATTAGCTGTTGGAGCTACACTACTCATTTCAATTCTTATCACGGCTTTTAGTTTTAGTGTTGATTGGGGATTTTCTTTAATTTTCGGTTGGCAAAAAACAAATGGTTCACTTTCAACGAATATTCTTACATTTTTTGTTACTGGACCGTTAACTTTAGGTGGATATTATCTTGGTTTAAATATCCTTCGTGAAAAGCAAGCTAGTATTGGTAATGTATTCGTTTGGTTTTCAGAGGGAAAGAGATTTCTAAAATCATTTTTATTATATTTATTAGTAAATCTTTATCTTTTCTTATGGATGTTATTGTTCATTATTCCAGGTATTATTAAATCATTTTCTTATGCGATGACATACTTTATTATAAACGATCATCCTGAGTATTCACTGAACCAGGCTATTACAGAAAGTCGTCGTATGATGGATGGACATAAGATGGAGTATTTCATTTTATGTTTAAGTTTTATTGGCTGGTTTATATTAAGTTGTATTACATTAGGGATTGGATTCTTATGGTTAATTCCATATTTCTATACAACATCTGCAGCTTTTTACGAAGAGATCGCAGAAGAATATTATGAGAAAAATATTTAGCACTAAAAAACCCCCGGTATGAATTATTTGTTCATACTGGGGGTTTTTTGTAGAAACTTTATAAACTCATTACTAGTAAGTGGTTTACTGAAATAGTAACCTTGCATATATTTACAGTTATGTTTTTGCAGAAACTTAAGTTGTTTTTCGGTTTCAATTCCTTCGGCAACGACTGAAAGATTTAAAGTATTTGCGAGGGAAAGTATTGTAGAAACGATGGCTCGTTCTTCAGGACGATGATCAGCTAATTGTGTAAATTCTCTCGGTACTTTTAATGTGTCGATTGGAAAAATTGATAAATAAGCAAGAGAAGAATACCCAGTACCGAAGTCATCAATGGAAGTTTGGATACCGTACTCTTTTAATTGCTTCAGTCTTAATAACGTTTCTTTCTCGTCAATCATTGCAATTCTTTCTGTTAACTCAAGGGTTACATATTTTGGATCGACTTGCACGTCGTTTAATATTTGTGAAATGCTTTCGATTAATTGATCTTGCCGGAACTCTTTTGCGGATAGATTAACACTTATTTTTAAATTTTGGTAGCCAAAGGTATGCCATATTTTTAATTGGAGACAAGCTTCTTGTAATACCCAATGTCCAAGTGGGACTACTTGTGGCGTCTCTTCTACAATTGGAATAAACTCACATGGTGAAATGTCACCTAATAGTGGGTGTTTCCAACGTATTAAAGCTTCAGCACCGATAATTTTATTTGTTGTCGTATCAATTTGTGGTTGATAAACGAGATAAAATTCTTTGTTTACTAAAGCGATTGGCAAATCTTTTTCAATTCGAGCTTTTCGTTCCATTTTTTTATATAGTTCTTTCGTGTAAAGAGAGCTACCGTTTTTTCCTTTATTCTTTGCTTCGTACATGGCCATATCAGCATGCTGCAAAATGGATAGCGGATCTTCACCTGCTTCAGGATATATTGCAATTCCGATGCTCGGTGAGATTTGTAAATGTTGATTTTCGATTTCAAATGGCTCATTCATGGCCGCCACAATCCTATCAGCTATTTTTTGGACATCTGGCTTTTTTTTGTAATTCTCGATAAGGATTGTGAACTCATCCCCAGCTAGCCGTGCGAGTTTCATATTTGATGTTGCTATTTTTTCGAGCCTTTTTGCTACTGCGATGAGTAATAGGTCTCCTACTCGATGACCGAGGGTATCATTAATAACTTTAAAACGGTCTAGGTCGAGAAACATAACAGCAAAAGGCTTTTTCGATATTTTTGCTCGTGCAATTGCTTGTTCTAAATGTTGATGAAATGCACGACGATTTGCAAGCTCTGTTAAAGTATCATGGTATGCTAGGAAGTTGATTTGTTCTTGTTGTTGTTTGCTTTCCGTAATATCTTTAATCATTAAATAAACCCCAGAAATTTTCTCCTTTAAAAAGATCGGTACGGCGGTAACGTGCAAGTAGTAAATATCTCTGTTTTTATGGTATGCCCGTATTTCTAAAGAGATAGAATATCCCTTTTTCACACGATGAAAGGCGTTAATCATTTCTTCTAAATCTTCTTCGTATATGAGTGAGTAGTAAGGCTGGTTTAATAATTCATTCGTTTGATAACCGAGTAAAGTAGTACCAGCGTTATTTACTTTGAGAAAATTGCCGTACAAATCTAATGTGAAGATTGGATCTGGATGATGCTCGTATAAAGATTTAAACATTTGTTGATTATGATAAAGTTCATTTTTCTGTTCTACTAAATCTTCTGTACGTAGTTTAATTTGTTTCTCGAGTTCTGAGTTGAATTGCATTTGAGCTAGCAATAATATTTTATTTTGTTTTCGAACTAAACTATGACGTATGAGAACGAAAGAGAAAGTTATTATAAGTCCGATTACTATAATAGGCGCAAAAACGTATTCAACTAATATAAAAACAATAAGCATTACTACCGAAATATACGGTAATGATAATCGGATTGATTCACCAATTTTAGGTGTTAGTAGTACTTGTTCTTGTTTTTCAGGCTCTTTTGTATGGAGAATACAGGCGATTGCTACTAGTGCTAAGGTTACTTGATAGAAAGGAGTAACTGTAAACATAGAATACTCTGGTATGAAGTATTTTATATAAGCATAAATCGCATCTGTAGTAGCATATAAAATTAAAGCACTGCCAAGAAGTGCACCGACCTTTTTAGGTAATAAGGATAGTGGTTTAAATAAAAGGTTGATTCCTATTAAGAGAAAGAGTAAATCAGCCATTGGATAGGTAAGTTGAACAAATATGTCGATATAGGATGTTGTAAAGATGTGAATAGTTCGTTCAATAAGTAAGTAGTAACTTAAAGTAAATTGGGCTGTAACGATAATACAAATATCACATAGCATAAAAAGTTTTTCTAATAAATCTCGGTTGTAAATGATTTCGTATAGAAAGGCAAACGTAAAGCTAACTAAAAAAAGTAAGTAAAAAAAGTCAGATGGATCAACGAACGTATAGAAGTCTTTTACAATTAAACGCTGATAGGCAACGACTATATCACCGATAAAATAAGAGAGAGCTCCAACAGATAATATGATCCAAAATAAACGAGATAGCCCTTCTTTCATGTTTGAAAAATAAAGTATATAACTACAAGCGATAATATCAATTAATAGGGTACTCGTTCCGATTAATAGCTGAAAAGGAAATGAGTATTCATACAGAAAAGGCATCGCTACATAGTGAAGCGTTATAGACAGCAATACAATGCTTATAAGAATACTTACATGTGTTTGTTTTTTCATTTATATCACCTACGGTTTCTTGAAAAGCATATATAAGTTTTATATTTATTTTGCACAATTATAGCAAGTTGTAAAGATAGATTTTAATAATTCTTGTTTCTGTCTCCCAACATATCGACATAGGAATTTGAAGTTTGCTATAATGATTAGAATAGTTGCATTATTTAGAAAAATTTAAAAATAATAATTACTGCAACTAGGACATATTGTTTACTATGTGAACTTGTTCTTAATTTAGGGGGGAGGGTTTCACAATGGCAAGTGTATATGAAAATAGTTATATGATCGTTTTGATTTTCTTGCTATTAGGTATATTGCTGCCGGTAGTGGCTCTTACATTAGGCAGGATGCTGCGCCCAAATAAACCAAGTGCAGCAAAGGCGACGACGTATGAGAGTGGAATTGAGCCTTTTCATGATGCAAACATTCGGTTTCATGCTCGTTATTATATTTTCGCTTTATTGTTTGTGATCTTTGATGTAGAAACTTTATTTTTATATCCTTGGGCTGTTGCGTATGACAAGCTAGGTTTATTTGCATTAATTGAAATGCTCATCTTTGTTGTAATGTTGCTAGTTGGATTAGCGTATGCTTGGAAAAAGAAGGTGTTACAATGGTTATAAAATTTTGAGGAATTACATCCAAATGAACGAGCAGAATTAGAACGAAATATCTTTTTTTCTACATTGGAACAGTTGAAAGGATGGGGCGAGGAGCAATTCTTTATGGCCGATGACATTCGGACTGGCGTGCTGTGCAATTGAAATGATGGGAGTAGGCTCATCACATTATGATTTAGATCGATTTGGGTCATTTTTTCGGACTTCACCAAGGCAATCGGACGTCATGATTGTATCGGGAACGGTAACGAAGAAGATGGCTCCTATTGTTCGGCGCTTATATGATCAAATGCCCGAACCGAAATGGGTTATTGCGATGGGATCTTGTGCGACAGCAGGTGGTCCGTATGTAAATTCATATGCTGTTGTAAAAGGTGTAGACCAAATTGTACCAGTTGATGTGTATATTCCTGGTTGTCCCCCAAATCCAGCTGCTTTAATTTATGGAATTAATAGATTAAAAGAAAAAATTCGTTACGAAGCAAAGACCGGGAAGCAGGTGACGAATAAATGAGTAATCCAAATAAAGATTTAGAGGAGTTGAAAAAAGAAGCAGCTAGGCGTGCAAAAGAAGAGGCGAGAAAACGCCTTGTAGCGAAACACGAGGCAGAAATAAGTAAGCTTGAGGAAGAAGGTCAAGAAAAAGAGAAAGCGCTACCAAAAAATAATGATATTACTATAGAAGAAGCAAAACGACGTGCAGCAGCAGCTGCCAAAGCAAAAGCGGCGGCGTTAGCGAAGCAGAAAAGAGAAGGAACAGAAGAAGTAACGGAAGAAGAAAAAGCGAAAGGCAAGGCGAAGGCGGTGGCAGCGGCCAAGGCAAAAGCGGCAGCGTTAGCGAAGCAGAAAAGAGAAGGAACAGAAGAAGTAACGGAAGAAGAAAAAGCGAAAGGCAAGGCGAAGGCGGTGGCAGCGGCCAAGGCAAAAGCGCAGCGTTAGCGAAGCAGAAAGAGAAGGAACAGAAGAAGTAACGGAAGAAGAAAAAGCGAAAGGCAAGGCGAAGGCAGCAGCGGCTGCCAAAGCAAAAGCGGCGGCGTTAGCGAAGCAGAAAAGAGAAGGAACAGAAGAAGTAACGGAAGAAGAAAAAGCGAAGGCGAAGGCAGCGGCAGCATTGGCGAAGCAGAAAGCCTCGCAAGGTGATGGGGATTCGGGAGATGAAAAGGCAAAGGCAATTGCAGCGGCAAAAGCAAAAGCAGCAGCGGCTGCAAGAGCGAAGACAAAGGGGGCTGAAGGTAAGAAAGAGGATGAGCCGAAGCAGGAAGAACTGTCCGTAAATCAGCCGTATTTAAATCAGTATGTTGAGGCTATTAGGGAGAAGTTAGGAGAGGGTGCATTAGTAGATTCCTATATTAATAAACTGTCAAAGGATGTGCCAACTCTTGTGGTGGATCCCGAAAAATATTATGAAGTGATGGAGTTACTGCGATTCCATGAGGGACTTGCTTTTGATTATATGTCAGAGCTACATGCGACGGATTTTGTGACACATATGGAAGTGTATGTTCATTTGTTTTCATATGGTAAGAAACAATCGGTAGCGGTGAAGGTAAAGCTAGACCGGGAAGCGCCGCAAGTCGAATCTGTGACAGCGCTTTGGAAAGGGGCTGACTGGCCGGAGAGAGAAGCGTACGATTTGCTCGGTATTGTATTTAAAGGGCATCCGAATTTAACGCGTATTTTAATGCCAGATGATTGGGTAGGATATCCGCTTAGAAAAGACTATGAACCGTATGATGTGGAGGTGTAGCTATGATCCGCACGGAAGAGATGCTTTTGAATGTAGGACCTCAGCATCCGAGTACACATGGTGTGTTCAGGCTCGTAATTAAGATTGACGGGGAAATTATTAAAGAAGCTACACCGGTTATTGGGTATTTGCATCGCGGGACGGAAAAGATTGCTGAGAGCTTACAGTATACGCAAATTATCCCTTATACAGATCGAATGGACTATTTATCAGCCATGACGAATAATTACGTCATTTGCCATGCTGTAGAGACGATGATGGGGCTTGAAATTCCGGAGCGTGCCGAATACTTGCGAGTACTTGCGATGGAGCTAGGAAGAATTGCGAGCCATCTCGTTTGGTGGGGGACGAATCTTCTTGATATAGGAGCGGTCAGCCCGTTTCTGTACGCGTTTCGTGAACGAGAGATGATTATAAATTTATTAAATGAATTATGCGGGGCACGGCTTACTTTTAACTATATGAGAGTTGGTGGTGTGAAGTGGGATGCGCCAGATGGTTGGATTGAAAAGGTGGAAGAGTTTGTTCCGTATATGAGAGAGCAACTGGCAGGTTATCATGATCTTGTTAGCGGTAATGAGATTTTCTTAAATCGTGTGAAAGGCGTTGGTATATATAGCGCGGAAGAAGCGATTTCGTATTCTTTAAGCGGAGCAAATTTGCGGTGCACTGGAGTAAACTGGGATCTCCGCAAAGATGAGCCGTATTCGATTTATGATCGTTTTGATTTTGATATTCCTGTTGGAAGCGTGGGAGATGCTTGGGATCGCTACGTTTGCCGAATGCAAGAAATCGAGGAGTCTTTAAAGATTGTTGAGCAAGCGGTTCAGCAGTTCCCGAAAGATGGAGCTGTGCTGGCAAAAGTACCGAAAATTATTAAGGCACCTAAGGGAGAAGCGTTTGTACGTATCGAATCGCCGCGCGGAGAGATTGGTTGTTATATCGCTAGTGACGGAAAGAAAGAGCCGTACCGTTTGAAGTTTCGTAGGCCATCTTTTTATAACTTGCAAATTTTACCGAAGTTATTAAAAGGTGAAAACATCGCTAATTTAATTACGATTTTAGGTGGAGTTGATATTGTACTTGGGGAGGTTGATGGCTAATGATTGAGACGCTCTTACAATCACCTTCAAGCTGGACGAATTTCTTCATTTTTTTCGGATTAGCGGTACTTCTACTATTTGCAGTCCTTGGCTTCGTTACATATGGAATTTTGGCAGAACGGAAAGTGATGGGGTTTATGCAAGGGCGGATTGGACCAAACCAGGTTGGAGGCCGATTCGGTTTACTGCAAACGGTAGCTGATGTTTTAAAACTATTATTGAAAGAAGATAGTATTCCGAAAGCAGCAGATAAACCGCTGTTTATATTAGCGCCTGTCATTGCATTTGCACCAGCATTTATGGTGCTTGCAGTTATCCCGTTCACTGATAAATTTCAATTTGCAGATATTGGAGTCGGGTTACTTTATTATATTGCTGTTTCCGGTATTACGACGATAGGTGTTGTAACTGGGGGATGGGCATCGAATAATAAATATTCCCTTTTAGGAGGGATGCGTGCGGCGGCGCAAATGATTTCTTATGAGATTCCGCTCGTAATGAGTGTAATTGGTATCGTTTTGTTAGCTGGTAGCCTGAATTTAAATGAGATTGTAGCGGCGCAGGAGAAGGTTTGGTACATTTTCGTACAGCCAATTGGCTTCGTCGTTTTCTTAATCGCAGCAGTTGCAGAGTTAAATAGGACGCCGTTCGATTTGCCAGAAGCGGAGTCAGAACTTGTTTCTGGATATCATACGGAATACTCAGGGTTTCGCTGGGCGTTTTTCATGCTTTCAGAGTACGTATATTTCTTCGGGATGGCATCGTTAATTACAGTGCTCTTTTTAGGAGGATGGAATCCAGTCATGTTTCTTGGATTTATCCCAGGTGCCGTATGGTTTGCTTTGAAATTTAGCAGTGTAGTCTTTCTATTAATTTGGTTCCGCGTTACGTTTCCGCGTATAAGAGGTGACCAGTTAATGGAATTTGGATGGAAAGTATTATTGCCGATTGCACTTGCAAATATTTTCTTAACGGCATTGATTAAGGAGTTATTCTTCTAATCTATGAGGGGGGTGCCAGTAAGAGATGAAAGGACTATTTAAAGGGTTAAAATATACATTAAGTAATTTGAGTAAGAAGAAGGTAACGTATGATTATCCAAATCAACCGTTGCCGTTGCCAGACCGTTTTCGGGGGATTCAAAAATTTTATCCGGAGAAATGTATTGTTTGTAATCAATGCTCTAACATTTGTCCGACAGACTGTATTCAGTTAACAGGAAAGAAACATCCGGATCCTACGAAAAAAGGGAAAATTATCGACACGTACGATATTAATTTTGAAATTTGTATTCTTTGTGACTTATGTACAGAAGTTTGTCCGACAGAGGCAATTGTCATGACAAATAACTTTGAACTCGCGGAATATTCACGTGATGATTTATTTAAAAATTTGCAGTGGCTTGACGAAAACGACGAAAACGTCAGGAAGGAGAATAAGGCATGAATGGCGAGTTTGTAGCATTCTTTATACTATCCTTGTCTGCAATTATCGGCGGTGTTCTTATGTTGAACTTAACGAAAGTTATGCACATGATGCTAGCTCTCGTTCTAACATTCCTCAGCATTGCAGGTTTGTATTTTCTTTTATCAGCCGAATTTATAGGCGTTGCACAAATTTTACTTTACTCTGGTGCAATCACAATTATTATGATTTTCGGCATTATGTTAACGAAACATAACGCGGAAAATGAATCGCGTCTTACTCTTCGAAAATGGATTATCTTCTTTGCAGTTGTAGCATTTGGAGCGGTTATGTATTTCGCTGTTAATAATGTTGATTTTGCAAATGAAAGCACACAAGGAAGTTTACCTCTCCATGAAAACAACACACTTCAAATCGGTACGCTTCTCTATTCAAAATATATTATCCCATTTGAACTAACTTCAGTTATTTTACTTGTAGCACTCGTTGGCGCGATTATACTTGCGAAAAAGGACGAGAAAGAGGAGGAATCCAATGAGTAGCGTTCCAGCTTCTGCATATTTAACACTTGCGATTATTTTGTTTTGCATCGGTCTATTTGGAGCTTTAACAAAGCGGAATACAGTAATCGTATTAGTTTGTATCGAATTAATGCTGAATGCTGCCAATTTAAACTTAGTGGCGTTTAGTAAATTAGGCTTATTTCCGAATTTAACAGGTCAAATTTTCTCACTGTTTACGATGGCTGTAGCGGCAGCGGAAGCGGCGGTAGGGCTCGCTATTTTAATTGCTTTATATCGTAATCGTACGACAGTTCAGGTGGATGAAATGGATACGCTCAAAGGATAGCATTGTGACCGAAAAAGGGGGAAGGAAACAATGATCGATTATGCATGGCTCATACCGCTTTTCCCACTCGTTTCGTTTTTGTTACTTATTATATTCGGGAAGAAAATTAGAGAAGGAAGCAGCGTACTTAGTATTTTTTTCGTCTTTCTCTCCTTCATACTTGCGGTACTTGTGTTAATAGAAAGGTTTTCAGAAGCAAGCGTGAAGCATAGGTGGGTGTGGCTTAGAGCTGGAGATGTGGATATATCATTCGGCTTTGAAGTGACTGCATTAGGAGCTTTAATGTTATTTATCGTTACGCTTGTGAGTCTGCTTGTACATGTGTATTCGAAAGGTTATATGAAAGGTGATGAACGATTACCAACCTTTTACGCATATTTAGGACTCTTTACATTTGCGATGTTAGGGCTTGTTATATCAACGAATTTATTACAGCTTTATATATTTTGGGAATTAGTTGGCCTTGGTTCATTTTTACTTATTGGTTTTTATTTCTTTAAAGAAGAAGCGAAGGCTGCTGCAAAAAAGGCTTTTATTATGACACGTATTGGTGATGTTGGTTTATTTATCGGGATGATTTTAATTTTTTGGTACGCAGGTAGTTTTGAATATGACGCAATATTTAGGGCGATTTATACAGGTGATCTACCTCCTTACATGATTACAATAACAGCGATATTAATTTTTATCGGGGCGATGGGGAAATCAGGTCAATTCCCGCTTCATACATGGTTGCCAGATGCAATGGAAGGGCCAACGCCCGTTTCGGCACTTATTCACGCAGCGACGATGGTCGCTGCTGGCGTATATTTAGTAGCAACGATGTTCCCTTTATTTTCAGCAAGTACAGTGGCGATGCAGACCGTGGCAATCGTTGGAGCTTTCACTGCAATCTTTGCGGCCTCTATCGGTCTTGTGCAAACAGATATAAAGAGGGTGCTTGCTTATTCGACAGTTAGCCAGCTCGGTTATATGATGCTTGCGTTAGGTTCTGCCGGCTATGTAGCTGGTATATTCCATTTAACGACACACGCTTTTTTTAAAGCACTACTATTTTTGGCAGCAGGAAGTGTAATTCATGCTGTGCATACGCAAAACATTAATAAAATGGGCGGTTTACAGAAGAAGATGAAAGTAACTGGTATGCTATTTTTAACAGGTACCCTCGCCATTAGCGGTGTTCCGCTGCTTTCCGGTTTTTTCAGCAAAGATGAAATTTTAGCGGCGACTTGGATGAATGGCAATTACGTTTTATTTACTTTAGCAGTAATTGCAGCGTTTTTAACAGCGTTTTATATGTTCCGTCTATACTTTCTTGTCTTTACCGGAGAAGCGAAGACGAAGGAAGAAGTGCATGAATCGCCTCGCGTTATGACGTATCCAATGCTTGTTCTCGGCGTTCTTGCGGTAGTGGCAGGATATATAAATACACCTTGGTTTGGGACGTTTCTCGGAGATTGGTTGACGAAAGATGTAGGGTTTAAGGTTGAAGAAGCGCATGGATCAGTTTGGATTATGATTGTTGCGACACTCGTTTCATTTGCGGGAATCGCTCTTGCATATTTCATATATGGCAAGAAATCAATTTCTAGAGATTGGGCTGGGGGTACGGAAACATCGCTTTATAATCTTTTGAAAGAAAAATATTATGTCGATGAACTATACAACATGACGGTGATCTCTATTACGAAAGGAATCACTCATGTGCTTCGCTTATTTGAAGTGTATGTAGTCGAAGGAATTGCAGTTTTAATTGGAAGTGTAGTTAAAGGCACAAGTAATCTTGGCTCGAAACTTCAAAACGGGAATGTACAAGTGTACGGTACTGTAACGGCGGTTTCGCTCGCTGTACTCGTCATTATTTTGCTCTATACGGGAGGGGATTTACGATGAATGATTTGTTGTTAACGTTCTTCATTTTTTCCCCGCTTTTAGGAATTTTATTGCTTGTATTAACACCGAAAAAGGAATTGCGTACAGTGCGAGCGCTTGGCTTATTTGGGACGGCACTTCCATTTGGAATCGCTATAGTCCTCGCTTGTACATATGCTTCTGGAAAGAATTTGTCACTATTTGATGAAAAGGTGAAATGGATTAAGTTCGGAGATTTAACAGCGGTGGATAAAAGGTGGTTTTCTATTTATTACGAGCTCGGTATTGATGGTTTGTCACTTGTCATGATGGTACTGACGGCTCTTCTAGCGATGCTTGCAGCAATTGCAGCCTTTTCTATTAAAAGAAATTTAAAAGCATTTTATATGTTGTTACTCATGCTAGAAATAGGAATGCTCGGTGTCTTTGCTGCTCAAAATTTAATGTTGTTTTTTATCTTCTTTGAAATTACGTTGCCACCAATGTTCTTATTAATTGGAAAGTGGGGAAAATTGTCGAGTGAAAAGGCTGCGTATAGTTATTTAATATATAACGGTATTGGCTCAGCTATTTTGCTCATTGTTTTCTCAATTTTGTTTGCGAAAACAGGTACAACAAATATTGTGGAGCTGAAAGAGATATTAAGAAGCGTAAACGCAGAGGGAGCACTCGTCATCCCAAGTAGTTTGCAGCTTAGTGTATTTATTGCCATAATGATTGCTTTTGCAATTAAACTACCTGTTTTTCCGTTGCACCGCTGGATGGTCAATGTACACATAGAAGCGCATCCAGCTGTAGTTATGCTTCACGCGGGTGTTTTGCTGAAGATTGGAGCGTACGGTATTATTCGCTTCGGGAAAGGGCTATTCCCGGAATATTTTCACGATATTGCAACGCTAATTGCTATATTAGGCGTAATCAATTTATTATACGGTGCCTTTTTAGCGCTCATCCAAACGGACTTTAGGAAAGTACTGGCTTACTCTAGTATTTCGCATATGGGAATTGTGTTAATGGGACTTGCTTCACTTAATGCACCTGGTACACAAGGAGCACTATTCCAAGTTGTATCACATGGTTTAATTGCAGCCTTGCTTTTCTTCCTACTCGGTGTTATAGAACAACGGTTTGGAACTTCGGATATTACGGTGCTAGGCGGACTTGCGAAAAGTGTACCGATACTTAGCGGATTCTTTTTAGCAGGAGGAATGGCTTCGCTTGGATTACCAGGGATGTCTGGGTTTGTTAGTGAATTTCTTGCCTTTCTCGGTTTATTTCAAGGAGAGCCCGTCATTGCTGCAGTCGGTGTGATTGGCATCATTTTAACCGCTGTATATGTATTAAGGGCGACACTTCAAGTGACATTTGGAAAGAAAGAGTGGGAAGCAAAATCTGATATACACGGATGGGAGTATGTCCCTGTTTTACTACTTATCTTTTGTATTATTGCAATTGGAGTTATGCCAGAGATACTAGGGGATCCGCTTCAAAATACATTGAAAACATTGGGGGTGAAATAGGATGGATATGAATACGTTACTTAGCTTATCGTGGTATCTAATGGTGCCAGAATTTATTATTCTCGGCGCCGCCATCCTCCTTTCCATATGTGATTTGTTTTTTAAGCTGAACCATAGATATGTAGCTCTTGGTGCGATTGCTGCCATCGTATTAGCAATCGTGTCATTAATTACTCTATATAGCGAACCAGCGGGAGATATTTTAAATGGATCGTTTGTGTTAGATGGATTTTCAAAAGGGTTTAAAACGTTGCTATTAGGTGCCTCAGCTCTCATTTTATGCACCGCAATGAGCGATGATAAGAAGAATCCAATTGAAGATAAAGGTGAATATTATTACTTATTTTTAATGGCACTTCTTGGCGCGATGTTCATGGCTTCTAGTGTTGATTTTATTACCCTTTTCATTGGTTTGGAGTTACTTTCACTTTCTTCCTATATCTTAGTAGGAATACGAAAAAAGAGCCGTGCATCAAATGAAGCGGCAATGAAATATGTCATTAGCGGAGGAATTGGAACAGCGATCACGCTCTTCGGAATGAGTTATTTATACGGTATTACAGGTTCAACTAACATTGTAGATATGCAAAAGGTACTCACTGGGGAGCTTGCTAGTGGTATTCAGTTATTGTTAGCTCTCGCATTTCTTTTATTGCTAGTGGGTCTCTCATTTAAAATTGCCACAGTGCCGTTTCATATGTGGGCACCTGATGTGTATGAAGGAGCGGCTACACCTGTTACTGCTTTTCTTGGAACGATTTCTAAAATTGCTGGGTTCCTACTCATTATTCGTTTGTTCCTTATGGTTTTTGCAAGTGTATTAATACAAGGAGATATGCAATCTTTATATGGGCATATGAGTATATATATTGCGGTGCTAGCAAGTATTACGATGATTGTTGGGAATGTAGTTGCGTTAAAACAATACAATATAAAGCGTTTATTTGCTTATTCGGGCATTGCTCATGCAGGATATTTACTCGTTCCACTTGTGGCATTATCACCATTTACGATGGATAGCATGTGGTTTTATATGCTGGCATACATGCTTATGAATATAGGTGCATTTGCTATCATCCACGGCTTAATCTTACAAAATGATGAGGAAAATATAACGATTTTCACAGGTTTATATAAAAGGTCACCATTTGCAGCGATTATGATGACAATCTTTATTTTATCGCTGGCTGGGATACCAGGAACGGCTGGCTTCATTGGAAAGATTAACATCTTTTTAGGCGCGCTTCATGTAGAGCCAGCACATTACGTACTAGCTTCGATTATGATGGGTACGACAGTTGTTTCATTCGTATATTATTTCCGTATTTTACAACAAATGTTTTTCCGCACGGGAGAGACAGAAGAGAGGATACGGTTACCGTTAAATATAAAGGTTGTTATGAGTCTTTGTGCAATTTCGATTGTAATACTAGGGATTATGCCGATGATTGGGTACAATTTCTTTTATGAATATTTTCCATTAATGAAAGATTTCTTCTTCTTAGGGAACGTGGTACAATAGTGAAAATAAAAGGTGTGGAGTCAGTACTCTGCGCTTTTTATTTTGTGTTAACTTGTAATGTAGATATACGTTTTTGGAAAGAAAATCACGATGTAAAATGTAAGATGTCTATGTGCATTTGAAAAAGTGTAGCTCCTACTTATTATGGTATCGTTTTTATATTCTTTCATAAGTAGTAGCTGAGTAAAAAGGGGTCGATTTTTTGGCACAACTTTTAGGGCAACAAGCACTGATTGCCATTGTTTCGCATTTATTGTTTATTACCATTACGTGGTGGGCCTTACAAGGCATTCACATTGAGCGTTTAATGAAGTCCGGAAAAGTGCTGCAGACGCGAGTATTACTCATCTTAATTACAATTGCAATTGGGACATCTGTAAGTAACTTTTTCCTTGATTATTTAGGCTATTCGAAGAGTTTAACGTATTTAGTAAAGTAAGTGTATAGAACCTCAAATCTCCGTTAACAATGGGGATAGGAGGGGATGAAATTGAAGCTTAAAGCCATTCTTATTGTTGCACTTAGTGTTGTTTTATTTTTGGTTGGATATAGAGAGATGAAACCGATAAGCGATGAACAGAAAATGGAGAGCATGATCAAGGCTTTAGAGAAAAATGATGCTAAAGTAGAGAAATGGTCATGGTTAGCGAGAGAAACAAAAACAATTTCTAACATACATACGTTTCAAAAGTTGTTAAACGATGTGAAGGAAAAGGCAAATATTCAAAAGTGGGAAGTAGAGCAATCTCCAGATGGATATAAAGCTACATCCTATAAAAAGTTTGCTTCTCATGAAGAACGAGTAGTAGTAACTTGGAGTAAAGAAAATACTAAAGAAAACACTTTCATTATCTTTGAAGTGAGTGGGGCGAAATGGGACCCGAAGTATGTTCAAAAAGTGAATAAAATTTTTAGTGAAAAACCTATAATTTACACTTGTGTTCAAGGTGTACTGAATGATAAGATTGAAGGTGTTTTGCAAAATAAAACCAATCAGGTTTTGAAAGATCTTTCAGCAAGAGCGATCGAACAAGTAGAAGAAAGAGCATTTGTGTCAGTCTCCGCATACAATAAAAAGTGGGATGACGCTCTTTCAACAAATAGAGAGAAAATAAATGTGCAAATAGCAATACGTTCTACAGACAACAAAGATACAATTGTGGTTGGCACACCGATCATAACTTCTGAGTATTGAGTGAATAGATACTGAAAAAAGGACACGGAGGGGAATAATTTGGAAAAGATCATCGTCCGTGGCGGAAAGCGGTTAAACGGCACAGTGCGTGTTGAGGGCGCAAAAAATGCTGTATTACCTATAATCGCTGCAGCCCTATTAGCGAGTGATGGAAAGAATGTACTATCTGAAGTACCAGTTTTGTCTGATGTATACACAATTAATGAGGTATTACGTCATTTAAATGCTGAAGTCGTATTTGAAAATAATCAAGTAACAATCGATTCTTCTAAAGAACTAAACATTGAAGCACCATTTGAATATGTACGTAAAATGCGTGCATCTGTTCAAGTAATGGGACCATTATTAGCACGTAATGGTCGTGCTCGTATTGCACTTCCTGGTGGATGTGCAATCGGTTCACGTCCAATTGACCAACATTTAAAAGGCTTCGAAGCAATGGGAGCAAAAGTACAGGTTGGTAACGGTTTTGTTGAGGCATATGTTGAGGGAGAACTAAAAGGAGCTAAAATCTACTTAGACTTCCCAAGCGTAGGCGCGACAGAAAACATTATGTCTGCAGCTACATTAGCAAAAGGGACAACAATTCTTGAAAACGCAGCGAAAGAACCAGAAATCGTTGACTTAGCTAACTTCTTAAATGCGATGGGAGCGAAAGTACGCGGAGCTGGAACTGGAACGATTCGTATCGAAGGCGTTGATAAATTATATGGTGCAAACCACTCTATTATTCCTGACCGTATTGAAGCGGGAACATTCATGGTTGCAGCAGCAATTACTGGTGGAGACATCTTAATTGAAAATGCTGTACCTGAACATTTACGCTCAATTACAGCGAAAATGGAAGAAATGGGTGTTAAAATTATTGAGGAAAACGAAGGTGTACGTGTTATCGGCCCAGATAAGTTAAAAGCGGTTGATATTAAAACTATGCCTCACCCAGGTTTCCCAACAGACATGCAATCACAAATGATGGCATTATTACTACAAGCTGATGGAACAAGCATGATTACAGAAACGGTATTCGAAAACCGCTTTATGCACGTTGAAGAATTCCGTCGTATGAATGCTGATATTAAAATTGAAGGTCGTTCTGTTATTATGAACGGTCCAAACAGCTTACAAGGTGCTGAAGTAGCAGCAACTGATTTACGTGCTGCAGCTGCATTAATCTTAGCTGGTTTAGTATCAGAAGGTTATACTCGTGTAACTGAGTTAAAACATCTTGACCGTGGCTATGTAAACTTCCATAAGAAATTAGCTGCATTAGGTGCAACTATTGAACGTGTAAACGAAAAAGTAGAAGAAGTGAAAGAACAAGAAGTTTCTGATCTTCACGCTTAATTGAAATAGTCTCTATGTCTTTTGACATAGGGGCTATTTTTTTGGTTATTACTGTTATAGTCAATAAATTCTATACTTATGCACGTACCAGTAAAAATATTTAGAAAATTTCCGTTTTATACTCTTCCCCTTAAGTATGTTCTAAAAGAAAGAGTTGTTCCATAAGAATGAATGGAGTAAAGCTTTTATATTGGGGGAAAATAGGATGAAATTTTCAAAGCCACTTTTTATTACAGTAGCGCTCTTAATAGCGCTCGTTATTATTGTACCTGCAGCCCTTGTTATTCCATTTGCGAAAGCAAAAGTAGGGGAAGAAACGGCCTCTAAAACTCCTCCAGCGATAGAAAGTATACCAGCTCCAGGAAAAGTAGATACAGCTGTTCAAGTTGCTGTATATCGCGAAAAACAGAAGAAGGTAGAAACATTACCAGTGGAGGAGTATGTGACAGGTGTAGTAGCTTCTGAGATGAATGCCAGTTTTGAAATAGAGGCACTAAAGGCACAGGCATTAGCAGCAAGAACATTTGTAGTACAGCGTATGCTAAGCGGAGGAAAGAAAAATAATGCAGACGTGACAGATACGGTGAAAGATCAAGTGTACAAAAGCAAAGATGAATTGAAGAAGCAATGGGGTAATAACTACGAAAATAATTTGAAGAAAATCGAAGAAGCCGTTTCGAAAACAGCAGGACAAGTTTTAACGTATGATGGAAAACCAATTTCAGCATCCTTCTTTTCAACGAGTAATGGTCGAACAGAAAATGCAGCTGACTATTGGGGAAATGATTATCCGTACTTGAAAAGTGTAGATAGTCCGTGGGATCAAGCCTCTCCAAAGTTTACGAGCGAGCAAACATTTACAGTAGCTGATTTTCAAAAACGTCTCGGTGTGAAAGTGCTAGCAGACGGGAAGATTGGAAATATTAAAGACCTTACGGAAGGAAAGCGCGTAAAGGATGTAGCTTTTCAAGGAAAAACATTAACAGGAAAAGAAGTTCGTGAAAAGTTAGATTTACGTTCGTCTGATTTCACGTGGAAACAACAGGGAGATAAAATCATCGTTACGACGAAAGGCTTCGGTCACGGCGTTGGTATGAGTCAATACGGGGCGAACGGCATGGCAGCGGAAGGAAAGAAATATACAGATATCGTCGCTCATTACTATAAAGGCGTTGAAATAAAGACGATGAATGATTATGAAGGAAAATTGATGGTGAAGAAATAGGTGTCAGAACTCTGGCATCTATTTTTTCTGTTTAAAATATCATAATTTTCCATTAACTGTTTGATATAATAGGATAAAAAGGCATTTGGGGGAAATGAAATGGCGTTACTAGAGTTGAAACAATTAGGGAAGACGAACCAGTTACCGGCAATTGAGCTAAAGGTTGAGAAAGGACAATGTATTGTTTTGCAATGCAATAATCATACAGCTAAAGTGTTACACCGCATTATTATTGGTGAAGAAGAAGCTTCGACTGGCAATGTACTGTTTGAAGGAGAAGTGATTGGAAAGAAAAATTATTCCCGCATCGGTTTTTGTTTTTTGAAAGATGAGGCATATGATCGTTTGAAGGTGAAAGAATACTTTAAGTTTTTAATAGGGCTTTATGAATCAAAGATAAGTATAGAAGAAGTTGTGCAGTCTGTTGGTCTCCTAGATAAGCTAAACGTTAAAATAGAAAAACTATCATTTTCAGAGAAGAGTCGTCTTCATATTGGACGAATGATGATTCATAACCCGGATTTAATCATTTTGGAAGAACCGGAGCAAAATGTAGATATAGAGAGTACGGTTATTATTCGAAAAGCAATTATGAAAATGAAAGAGCAAGGAAAGGCAATCTTTATTACGTCATCATTTCTATCGGATGCCCTTTCGTTAACAGAGGATGTATACATATTAAACAACGATGGTGTGAAAAAGATAGAAATTGAGCAAGAGGAAGTGGAAGAAGTCGGTGAAGAAAAAGTCATTCAAATGATTCCGCAAATGAAATTAGAAAGAATACCTGCGAAAGTGAACGATAAAATCATTTTACTTGATCCGATGGAAATCCATTTCATTGAAACGCAAAACGGAGTAACGCATATTCACGTTCGTGAAGGTGATTTCGTATGTGCCTTAACATTAAGTGAACTAGAAGCAAGATTAACAGGTTTTGGTTTCTTTAGATGTCACCGCTCTTATCTTGTGAATTTACAAAGAGTACGAGAAGTGATTACGTGGACTCGTAATAGTTTTAGTTTAATTTTGGATGACGAAAGAAAAAGTTCAATCCCGCTTTCGAAAGGACGCATGGATGAATTAAAAGGCGTGATTGGGCTATAAAAAGTGCTTCAATAAGCTTAACATGCGATTTATTCACCGGTAAAAATACTCCTTTTACCGGTATTTTACTGCGTAAACCCTTTGTTTTTCATATGATTGAGTCAAGAAAAGCGAAACAAACGAACGAAAAGCGCTAAAGCGACTTTCATCTATAAAGAAGAAAAACAAAGGGGATGAAGAAATGACATTGGCAATTGAAATGAAAGATGTAATGAAAAGTTTCAACGAAAAAACGGCACTTCGAAATGTAAATATTGAGGTGAAGCAAGGAGAGATATTCGGATTCCTTGGACCGAGTGGATCTGGTAAGACGACAACAGTAAAAATTTTAACTTCTCAATTGCTTCATAGTGTTGGAACGGTAAGAGTATTAGGGAAAGATATTACAGGACCAAGTAGCATCGATTACAAACGAATTGGTATTTTAACAGATAACAGCGGCTTATATGAAAGACTTAGCATTTATGATAACTTACTATTATTTTGTGACTTATATGATTGCAAAAAAGAACGAATCGATGAAGTACTAGCACAAGTGAATTTATTAGATGATAAAAAAACACCAGTAAAAAAATTATCAAAGGGAATGAAGCAACGCGTCACACTAGCAAGAGCAATCCTTCATAAACCAGATATCCTCTTCTTAGACGAACCAACATCTGCACTTGATCCAGTAAACGTACAAAACATTCATAAAATCTTAAAAGACTTAAATAAAGAAGGAACGACGATTTTCTTAACGACTCACAACATGGACGAAGCAGAAACGCTTTGTAACCGCATTGCCTTCCTGTGTGGCGGAGAGATTGTAGCACTTGATACACCGGAGAACCTTCGCTTACAATACGCGAAAGATCAAATACAAGTCGTGTTAAAGGATAAGAAGAAAGAAACGGTACAAAAAGATGAATTAGGTGCAAAACGTATTTCAGAATGGATGAAAAAGGGCGAACTGTTATCTATTCATTCACACGAACCAACGCTAGGCGATATCTTTATTGAAGTTACTGGGAGGGGATTATAATGACATTTTCAATGAGACGTATATCAGCTATTTTTAGAAAAGAAGTACAAGATTTTAAGACAAATTCACAAGTGTTGTTAATGGCATTTTTACCAATTATACTTTCATTTTTGTTTAGCAGATTTGGAGTGGGAAAGGAAATGTTAGGCATTACTACTATAACGGCCTTCCTATTTGTCGCAGGCTTTGTTCAATCTATGGTAATTGCAGAAGAAAAAGAAAAACATACATTACGTGTATTAATGCTATCACCGGCATCTTCGGTTGAAGTTCTAATTGGAAAAAGTATATTAACAGTATGTTTGACATTGGGCATTTGTATTGTGAACTTATTTATTTTGGATCAATTCAGTGGAAATCTATTATTGCTAGGATTTATTTTCTTATGTGGAACAATTCTATTTATTGTGATTGGAACAATGATTGGATTGTTAGCTGCATCTGTACCACAAACATCAATAATTGGAATGCCGATATTAATGACGATGTATTTGGCTGTACAGTTTGAGCCGATGGTTGAAAATAAAGTAATTAAGACGATGATTGGATATCTTCCAACATCTCATATTGTGAAAGCACTTAACAGTTTAGTAGGTGGGGCGGGATTTAGTAGTATTAGTGGGCATGTATTAAATGTTGCAGTTTGGCTTATTATATCGCTCTTTGTATGTTTAATCGTATATAAAAAGAAACAATTAGATTAAAAACTGAGCCAAAAGTGCTTAGTTTTTTCTTTTTTCTATCATTTCCTCGGAAATTTTGCAATTCTCATACATATTTTTACAGATTTTGTCGAAAAGTAATTAGTTATACGTTGTATAGGATACGTGAATATTGTTCAAAATGATTGCTGAGGTGATGATGGAATGCGAGGAAGAAATAATAAAAAGTCGCAAAAGGTAGTACATTTATTTCAAAAAAGATGGGTGTTTCCGGCACTATACATTGCTTGTGCAGCGGTAATCTTAATGGTTGCGCTATGGTTCCAAGGAGCTAATCCGAAGAAGACTCCAAACCACGATCAAGCAACACCGTATACACAATCGGAAGATCCAGCAGTACCAGTAACGAAATCTTCAGAAGTAGTGAAAATGCCAGCTGCCGCGAATGTGGAAGTAGTCGTACAGAAGAAATTCTATGAAGATGCAGCAACTGAGGCGGAACAAGAAAAAGCACTTGTCTTTTATAACAACACATATTCCCCAAACAAAGGAATTGACATTGCTGCGAAGAATGGAAAAGAATTCAATGTTGCTGCTGCTTTAAGTGGTACAGTAACGAAAGCTGAAAAAGATTCACTTCTTGGTTATGTTGTAACAGTTGATAGTGGAAATGGTGTAGCGGTATCTTATCAAAGCTTAGGCAGTGTGAAAGTAGAAAAAGGTGCAAGAGTTGCACAAGGTGAAGTATTAGGAACATCCGGTCTAAGTGCAATGAATAAAGAGGCAGGCTCTCACGTTCACTTTGAAGTACGTAAAGACAATGTGGCTGTGAACCCTGAACGTTACTTAAATAAATCAGTAACAGAAATTAAAGCTGATGCAGGTGCTGCAAAGGCAACGAACGCTTCTGGTAAAAAAGCTGATGACAAATCTCAAAAAGAAGAGAAGTCAACGAGCACGAAACCAGAAAGTAAAACAGAAGACAAATCTCAAAAAGAAGAGAAATCAACAAGCGGTTCAACTAGTGACAAAAAAGAAGAACCGAAGAAAGAAGAAAAATCAACAAATGGTTCTACAGAATCATCTAACGATTCTTCTTCACAAGAATAAGAAAGTGAAAAAATCAGTTCTCACTAGGAGAGCTGATTTTTTTATTTTTATATAAAAATACTCAATTTCGAGAAAAAAGTTGCAATAACAAGGAAAAATGACGAGATTCTCGAATATATATTACAAAAGGGAGGGGATACTGTGTCATTTTTATTTGTTCTGTCGACTGCTATTATTTTATTGTTTGTTTTATTCACTTTATATTATTATATTGCCGGTAAGAAAGAGGTTCCCCACCATCAATTATTAGAAGAAGAGTTTGAAAGAGAAGAATGACGCCTTATATATAAGGTGTCATTTTTTTTCGCCAAAATAGTAACTGTTAACGTATTTCTCACAAAAAAATGTAATTTTTCTTAACTTAGTCCGCAAAAATAGTGAACATGTAGCATATATCAGTAGTGCGGGCAATACAATGGTATAAACCAAAGCAAAGAGAGTGTTTGAGGTGAGAAATCGTGAATCATTTCATTATAAATCCAAGAATGTTTAACGCTTACAAACAGCACTCACACTTACTTCTTAGTCGTATGCAGCGAGGCTCATTTCACCCTTCTCACATCCAAATTAGGGAGGCGAGTGGTGTGCACGATTACATCAAAGAGAGAACTATCAAGATTGGTAAGTATATCGTGGAGACAAGAAAGACAGTGCGTGTCATTGCAAAGGAATTTGGGGTATCAAAGAGTACAGTCCATAAAGATTTAACAGAACGTCTACCAGAAATTAATCCAGAGCTCGCAAATGAAGTGAAAGAAATTCTTGATTATCATAAGTCTATTCGTCATTTAAGAGGGGGAGAAGCAACAAAACAAAAGTATAGAAAAGAAGATGTAGAGAAGCCTGTACGTCAATAATGTTACAGTAGCAAACATTCCGTTCACATTCGGTAATATTTTTCAGAAGAATTCTTTTTGCGAATATTACGTTTCTGTTAAATTTATGATAAAATCAGAAATTAGGTGAAAAGAATTCGGGTGTAACCTGATTTTGAATATCGAGGAGGAAAAAACGGGAATGTTTGCGCGAGATATCGGAATTGACCTAGGTACGGCTAACGTATTAATTCATGTTAAAGGTAAGGGTATTGTATTAAATGAGCCATCTGTTGTGGCAATTGATCGTAATAGTGGTAAAGTATTAGCAGTCGGTGAAGAAGCGAGAAGTATGGTGGGACGTACGCCTGGTAATATTGTAGCAATTCGTCCGCTTAAAGATGGTGTAATCGCAGATTTCGAAATTACAGAAGCAATGTTAAAGTATTTCATTAACAAATTGGACGTAAAGAGCTTCTTTTCAAAACCTCGTATTTTAATTTGTTGTCCAACAAATATTACATCAGTAGAACAAAAAGCAATTCGTGAAGCTGCTGAACGTTCAGGTGGTAAAACAGTATTTTTAGAAGAAGAACCAAAAGTAGCCGCAGTTGGTGCTGGTATGGAAATCTTCCAACCAAGCGGTAACATGGTTGTTGATATTGGTGGAGGTACAACAGATATCGCTGTACTATCTATGGGTGATATTGTTACCTCTTCCTCTATCAAAATGGCTGGCGATAAGTTTGATATGGAGATCTTAAACTATATTAAACGTAAGTATAAGCTATTAATTGGAGAACGTACTTCAGAAGATATTAAAATTAAAGTTGGTACAGTATTCCCAGGTGCACGTAGTGAAGAGCTTGAAATTCGCGGACGTGACATGGTAACAGGCTTACCACGTACAATTACAGTATGCTCTGAAGAAATTACAGAAGCATTAAAAGAAAATGCAGCTGTTATTGTACAAGCTGCAAAAGGCGTATTAGAGCGCACACCACCAGAATTATCTGCAGATATCATCGACCGCGGTGTTATTCTAACAGGCGGTGGAGCTTTACTACACGGTATTGACATGCTTCTAGCAGAAGAACTAAAAGTACCGGTATTAATTGCTGAAAACCCAATGCACTGCGTTGCGGTTGGTACAGGTATTATGTTAGAGAATATCGACAGATTACCAAAGCGTGCTTTGAGATAATTTGAAAGAACTAAGGCTAATGCCTTAGTTCTTTTTTCGTTTTTATATTTTTTTATTTTGTTTTTTTGCGAAAATGGAAGGAAAATAGAGAAATATGAAGGAAACAGGTAAAATATTCATATATATGGTTAAATTTAATATTTCCTTATTTGAAAACGTTTATAATATAATGAGTCGAATACGACATTAAGGCAAATAATGTTTCAATACATATTGCCTTTCCCTAATTTGGGCATACACTCTTTTCTACCTCCGTGTCAGTTGCAAAAATGTGCAACTATTTTAATGGAATAGAGTGTGTGCATTTTTTTTAGGAAGTTGTGCTAAATATAAAATGTTACTTTGTAATGACAAACAATAAACAAAATGGGATAATAGCAATATGTCCAAGTGGTAAGACCAATATTACAAAAGGGGCGATTGTTACATGCTAAATATAGAACAAATTAAAGAAATCATTCCTCACCGCTATCCATTTTTACTTGTTGATAAAATATTAGAAGTAGATGAAGGGAAAAGAGCGGTTGGGATTAAAAATGTATCCGCAAACGAAGAATTCTTTAACGGACACTTCCCTGATTATGCAGTTATGCCTGGTGTACTTATTGTAGAAGCATTAGCACAAGTAGGAGCAGTTGCAGTATTAAAGAAAGAAGAAAACCGCGGAAGACTTGCTTTCTTTGCAGGTATCGACAATTGCCGTTTCAAAAAACAAGTACGCCCAGGTGATCAGCTTCGTCTAGAAGTAGAAATGACACGCGTACGCGGCCCAATTGGAAAAGGAAAAGCAATCGCAACAGTAGATGGTGAAGTTGCATGTGAGGCAGAAATTACATTTGCGATTGGTGATAAAAAAGAATAGAAATTAAAAAATCTCCTTGTGAAAAGACAAGGAGATTTTTTAATTTCTGCTATATAACGATGAAACGATAATTTACAAACTAATCAGAAAATATCTTGTAAATAGATGGTAATTACCATATACTTACTTTATTATTTATCTAGAAAATAGGATAAGTGATAAAGGTAATAAAGAAATAAGGGCATTGTCATATTGTTAAGGTACTTAAATAAGACAAAGTAGAAGGTTATTGATTATGATGAAATGTGGGGAACTCAGCAAGAATATTAATTAGACGTATGAAATCGAGCATAAGAGAGAGAAAAGGGAAATGTCGCATTTCACAAAAGGAGATTATCAATATGTTCGGGAGAAAGAAAAGAAAACCATTACGACAATTAATTACACATAAAGAGCCTAAATCGCGTATTACAGAACAATACCGCAACATTCGCACAAACATTGAGTTTACATCTATAGATAATCATGTTCGTTCTATTATTGTTACTTCAGCCGATCCAGGTGATGGGAAAACAACAACAATCGCAAACTTAGCAGTTGTTTTCGGACAACAAGGAAAGAAAGTTTTATTAATTGGAGCTGATTTGCGTAAGCCGACGATACAAAACTTATTTGCCATTCATAATTCAAATGGGTTAACGAACTTATTATCAGGACAAGCAAAACTTATGCAATGCATTCAAAAAACAGATATAGAGAACGTATACTTAATGGCAGCAGGTCCAATCCCGCCAAACCCAGCAGAACTATTAGGGAGCCGGGCAATGGACGAGGCGTTGCTAAAAGCATATAACATGTTTGATATTATATTAATTGACACACCACCTGTCCTTGCGGTTACGGATGCACAAATACTTGCGAATAAATGTGATGGAATCGTACTCGTTGTACGAAGTGAAAAGACGGAAAAAGATAAAATCGTAAAAGCGAAACAAATATTAGATAAAGCATCAGGAAAACTACTAGGTGTTGTTTTGAACGATAAAAGAGAAGAAAAAGAGCAGTATGGTTATTACTAAAATATGAAAAAGCCAACAAAAAAATGTTGGCTTTTTTGTTTTCTGAAAATTATTTATCAAGTTATACAATGTAAAAAGCATGATATGATAAAATTTTTGGGAAATCATTGGAATGTGTTGTCATATTTAAGATTATTTTGTAAGATTAAACTTGTTTCTTGTGAACAAATATAGAACTGAATTATTAAAAATAAAAAATGTAAGATTTATATGTTATAATTTTTCCTATGTGTAAATTTTAGAAAGTTGGAGGAACCTATGGAAGAAACAATTAGTTTAAAAGAGTTATTTCATATCTTAAAAAAACGTTTAGCAATGATCCTCGTAATCGCCTTTGGTGCAGCTATTGTAAGTGCTATCATTAGCTTTTTCTTCATGACGCCAATCTATCAATCTTCGACGCAAATTCTTGTTAACCAGAAGAAGCAAGAAGGGGCAGCGATTCAGTTAGGGGAAATTCAATCAAATATTCAATTAACGAATACATATAAGGTTATTATTAAAAGTCCAGTAATCTTAGATCGAGTAAATGAAAAATTAAATTTAAATATGACAGCACAAGCTTTAACAAAGAAGATTAATATTGCGAATGAAAAGGATTCTCAAGTTATTTCTGTTACAGCTGAGGATAAAGATCCGAAACTAGCTCGTGATATTGCGAATGCAACTGCAGATGTATTTAAAGATGAAGTTGCAAAAATTATGAATGTTGATAACGTAACAGTGCTATCTAAAGCAGAAGTTGCAGAAAATCAATCTCCAATTAAACCACGTCCAATGTTAAATGTGGCAATTGCTTTCGTTGTTGGTTTAATGGCTTCAGTTGGTCTTGCATTCTTACTAGAATACTTAGATAACACAGTGAAAAAAGAAGAAGATGTGGAAAATTTACTTGGCTTACCAGTATTAGGAATTGTAGCTCGTATGGATGAAGAAACAATGAACGTGAAATCACACGCTCCATCATCAAGAAAAGTGAGGGGACAAACAATTGGCTCTTAATTTATTTAAAAAGAAAAAAAGTCATCGTCAACGCCGTCAATTAATTGCTCATCAACAACCGAAATCACCAATTTCAGAACAATATCGTAATATTCGAACGAATATTGAATTTGCAGCTGTTGATATGAATTTACATTCATTACTGGTAACATCTGCGAATCCGAGTGAAGGGAAAACAACAACGACAGCGAATATGGCAGTTGTGTTTGCTCAACAAGGAAAGAAAGTATTATTAATTGATGCAGATATGCGTAAACCAGCAATGCATCAAATGTTCCAAGTAGATAATATTTTTGGACTCACGAATGTATTAACACATAGTGAACGTTTAGAGAAATGTGTACAAACGACATCTATAGATAATCTAAGCTTTTTAGCATGTGGTCCAATCCCACCAAATCCAGCAGAATTGTTAGGGTCAAAATCAATGAAAGAACTTCTTGGACAAGCATACAGTATGTACGATTTGGTTATTTTTGATATGCCGCCAATTTTAGCTGTAACGGATGCGCAAATTATGGCAAATGTATGTGATGCTTCTATTCTTGTTGTTCGTAGTGAATCAACAGAGAAAGAAACAGCAGTAAAAGCAAAAGGATTATTGGAGTCTGCAAAAGGTAAATTGTTAGGTGTTGTTCTAAATGACCGTGAACGTGAACAAGGCTTATATTATTACTACGGTGCAAACTAGTTTTAAAGTGAGATATGGTAAAAACATATCTCCTTTTTTCCCTTGAGTATGAGCGATATCTCATATTCAAGGGAAAAAAGATCTTTATAGGAGAGAGGGAGGATGAAACAAATGATAGATTTACATTGTCACATTTTACCTGGTATCGATGATGGTGCACAGACAGTAACAGATAGTTTAGCAATGGCACAACAAGCTGTTGCAGAAGGAATACATACAATTGTCGCAACGCCGCATCATCAAAATGGAAAATATGTAAATGAACGTACCCCAATTATTCATCACGTAAAACAACTAAATGATGAACTACAACAACATAATATTCCACTTACTATTTTACCTGGGCAAGAAGTCAGGTTATATGGCGATTTATTAGAAGACTATGAAGCTGGTAAAATCGTTACTTTAAACGAAACAAATAAATATATATTTATTGAATTTCCATCTAATCACGTACCACGTTATGCCGAAAAATTATTCTACGAATTACGTGTAAAGGGAATGATTCCAATTATTGTTCATCCAGAACGTAATGCCGAGTTAATCGAGCGGCCAGATAAGTTATATAACATTGTAAATAAAGGGGCATTAACGCAAGTAACGGCAGGCAGTTTATCGGGGAAATTTGGCAAGAAAATTAAAAAGTTTTCACTACAACTTGTAGAACATAATTTAACACATATGGTCGCTTCAGATGCACATAATACGACGTCAAGAGGATTTCATTTAGCGGAAAGCTATGAATTAATTGAGAAAGAATTTGGAACGAGTGTTATGAGTGATTTGAAAGAAAATCCGTACTTATTAATTAGCGGGAAGGCAATTTACAAAGAAGATCCAGAACAAATTCGCCGTAAAAAATTGTTCGGTATTTTTTAAATAAAAATTGGTGATGTCTCCTAACCGTTATCAATGGGGGCACTCGGTCGTGCTGTGGGTAGAAATTTTTATTTCGAACCTACCTTAGACGCTTGTCGTCGGGAGTATGACGTGAGGGTGGGTTAGATGCCCATAATTTATTTGTAATAGAAACTCTACCTATGGAGTTATAAACATGACTCTATAGGTAGGGTTTTTGTTATTGCTACATATAAATAAAAGGATGCAGGGGGACTACAATTGAAAAAAGTAAGAAAAGCAATTATTCCAGCAGCTGGTCTGGGAACAAGATTTTTACCAGCAACGAAAGCGATGCCGAAAGAAATGTTACCTATCGTTGATAAACCAACAATTCAATACATAGTAGAAGAAGCGATAGAATCAGGAATTGAAGATATTATTATTGTTACTGGAAAAGGTAAACGTGCCATTGAAGATCATTTTGATCATTCCTTTGAATTAGAGCAAAGCTTACTAGAAAAAGGGAAGCATGAGATGCTAGAAAAAGTACAAGCTTCTTCAAAAATTAATATTCATTACATAAGACAAAAAGAACCAAAAGGGCTGGGACACGCAGTATGGTGTGCCCGTAAATTTATTGGAAATGAGCCGTTTGCAGTATTACTTGGTGATGATATTGTTCAAGCAGAAACGCCATGTTTACGTCAATTAATGGATCAATATGAAGGTACACAGTCGTCAGTTATTGGGGTACAAACAGTACCTGAAAACGAAACACATCGTTACGGTATTATCGATCCGATTGAACAAAGCGATCGCCGTTATCAAGTACGTCAATTTGTGGAGAAGCCAGCTCAAGGAACTGCCCCATCAAATTTAGCAATTATGGGACGTTACGTATTAACGCCAGAAATCTTTATGTTCCTTGAAAATCAACAAACAGGTGCGGGGGGAGAAATCCAATTAACAGATGCGATTCAACGTTTAAATGAAGTTCAACGTGTATTTGCTTATGACTTTGAGGGTACGCGTTACGATGTTGGGGAGAAGTTTGGATTTATTAAGACGACGATTGAGATGGCGCTACAAAATGAAGAATTAAATGTAGAGTTAATGAAGTATATGAAGGAACTTGTAAAAAAGGAAGAGGTACATTCATAGGAGAATGTCCTTTTTTATTATGAATAAGATAAGAATTATATAAAGAAGGGAACAGGTATATTGAGTTATCGAAGACGGCTCTCATTATTGATTTTATTAGATTCATTTATCGTATTAACTGCCGTGTATTTAAGTTATTGGTTTATACATCCAAATGTATTAAACAAAATTCCTATGACAGTAGTTATTAGTTCTATTACATTATTATGTAGTCATCATGTTTTTGCTGCTATTTATAAGCTTTATAACAAGGCGTGGGAATATGCAAGTATTGGAGAGCTAAAGCAAATATTTAAGGCAATTACGCTATCAATTTTAGTAACAGCAATTGTTCAACAAATTATTAATCACGATATTTATGTTCGAATTTTAGCAATCGCATGGATGTTACATTTATTGTTAATTGGTGGTTCTCGTTTTGTATGGCGTATGTTCCGTGATACATATATTTCGAAAGCAACTGATAAAAAACGAACATTAATTATTGGTGCAGGTTCAGCAGGGACAATGGTTGTACGTCAATTACAACATAATAAAGAAGCAGATTTGTATCCAATTGCGTTTGTTGATGATGATAGAAATAAGCAAAAATTGGAGATTTATAATGTACCGGTTATTGGTACAACAAATCATATTCAAGAAATTGTAGAAGATAATGATATAGAACATATCATTATTGCAATCCCTTCATTAAACAGAGGGCAAATAAATGAGATTTTTGAGAAGTGTAGAAAAACGAAGGCGAAAACGCAAATTGTGCCGATGTTAGAAGATTTATTAGATGGAAAAGTGTCTGTAAATGAATTTCGTGATGTGCAAGTGGAAGATTTACTAGGGAGAGAGCCTGTTCAATTAGATGATAAGGGAATAGGTGAGAAGATTCAGGATAAGACGGTTTTAATAACGGGTGCTGGGGGCTCTATTGGATCAGAGATTTGCCGTCAGATTTTAAAATATAAACCAGCAAAAATGGTTCTTTTAGGACATGGGGAGAATAGCATTTATCATATTGAGATGGAATTGAGAACTAAGTATAAAGAGCAAGCGGAATTTGTAACAGAAATTGCTGACATACAAGATCGAAATAAAATATTTGAAATAATGAAAAAACACAAGCCTTTTGTTGTATACCATGCAGCTGCACATAAACACGTTCCATTGATGGAAAGAAATCCTGAAGAAGCTGTAAAGAATAATATAATTGGTACCAAAAATGTTGCAGAAGCCGCAGATACATTTGGAATAAATACATTTGTCATGGTTTCAACAGATAAAGCGGTAAACCCAACAAATGTAATGGGAGCAACAAAGCGTGTTGCAGAAATGGTTGTTCAACACATGGCTATGATCAGTCAAACAAGATTTGTTGCTGTTAGGTTTGGAAATGTATTAGGTAGTCGCGGAAGTGTAATTCCATTGTTTAAAAAACAAATTCAAAGTGGAGGACCAGTTACAGTTACCCACCCAGATATTACTCGTTACTTTATGACCATTCCAGAGGCATCACGACTTGTAATCCAAGCAGGATCTTTGGCAAGAGGTGGAGAGCTATTTGTATTAGATATGGGCGAACCTGTTAAAATTGCAGATTTGGCAAAGAATTTAATTCAGCTTTCGGGTTATTCTATTGAGGAAATTGGAATTGAATATAGTGGACTAAGACCGGGAGAGAAGATGTACGAAGAGTTGTTAAATGATAATGAAATTCATAAGGAACAAGTATTTCCTAAAATCCATATAGGAAAGGCTGTTTTAAAAGATTTTGAATCCATTCAACAATTTATAAATGAGTTTGAGCAGATGAGTCAAGAGAGTATTAGGAAAACTTTATTAGATTTTGCGAATAATAAAGTTGAAGTAAATAGCTAAATTTAAAATATTGAGTATAACAAGAGGCTTTTGCCGGATGTTTAAAATCAGCTAGCTAGTTTTAAAACGAAAATTAATTAGTAAAGTGAGGAAGCTTAAATGATTAATAATACAATAAGAAATATCCCGTTTTCTCCACCAGACATTACAGAAGTAGAAATAGAAGAAGTAATAAAAGCGATGAAGTCGGGTTGGATTACAACAGGTCCTAGAACAAAGGAACTTGAAAAGAAAATAGCTGAATATGTTGGGACAAATAAAGCGGTTTGCTTAAACTCAGCTACGGCTGCTATGGAGTTAACACTTCGAATTTTAGGTGTAGGACCCGGAGATGAGGTTATTACTTCAGCTTATACTTATACAGCTTCTGCATCAATTATAGAGCACGTAGGGGCAAAAATTGTTTTAGTTGATACCGCTCCTGATTCTTTTGAAATGGATTATGAAAAGCTTTCTGATGCAATTACTGAAAAGACTAAGGTAATTATTCCAGTTGATATTGCGGGTAAAATGTGTGATTACGATACAATATATAGCATAGTAGAAAGCAAAAAAGATTTATTCAAACCTAATAATAAAACTCAAGATTTATTTGAAAGAATAATTGTAATGACCGATGCAGCGCATGCATTTGGTGCTGAACGAAAAGGAAAGAGATGTGGGCAAGTTGCTGATTTTACTTGCTATTCTTTCCATGCTGTGAAGAATTTAACAACGGCAGAAGGTGGGGGCGTTGTATGGCGCAATGATTTAGGTTTAGACGATGAGTGGGTATATCAACAATTTATGTTATACAGCCTTCATGGACAATCTAAGGATGCCCTAGCAAAGACTCAAAAAGGCGCATGGGAGTATGATATTGTTTACCCAGCTTATAAATGTAATATGACAGATATAATGGCAGCAATTGGATTAGTCCAGTTGGATAGATATGAATCTCTTATGGGTAGACGTAGAGAGATTATTGAAATGTATGACAAAGAATTGTTGCCATATGGAATTCAAAGTCTGAAACATTATGGGGATGATTTCTCTTCATCGGGACATCTTTATTTAGCAAGAATACCTGGGATTGAAGAGTCTGAAAGAAATAAAATTATTATTGAGTTAGCCGAGATGGGAATTGCAAGCAATGTACATTATAAACCATTGCCTATGTTTACAGCGTATAAAAACTTAGGATTTGATATAAAGAATTATCCTAATGCATTTAATATGTATAAAAATGAAATCACGTTACCTTTGCATACAAGATTAACAAATGAAGAGGTAAAATATATTACTGATACTTTTAAAGAGATTTTAAACAATAGATAAGGAGAACTATAAATATATGAAAAAAAGAGTTCTAATTCTAGGAGTTGCAGCAGTTCAGATGGATGCGATCTTGGAACTGAAAAAAATGGGATATGAAACTTATGCTTGTGCAATGGCTAAAGATGGACCTGGAGCAGATGTAGCAGATCACTTTGCCGAAATAAATATTTTAGATTCAGAGGCAATTATTGATTATATCGAGAAAAACCAAATTTCTGTTGTTTACTCAACAGGTTCAGACTTAGCTATGCCGATAGCATCTTTAATCAGTGAAAAATTAGAAATGCCACATTTTGTATCAGAAAAAACGGCACGTATATGTAATAATAAGGACTTAATGAGAAAAACTTTGGGGAACGACTTTGAAGGAAATGTAAAATTTCAGGTTGTAAAAAGTGAAGATGATGAATTAAAAATGGAATTTCCTTTTATCTTAAAACCAGCTGATTCACAAGGGCAAAGAGGGGTAAAATTAGTTCAAAATCGAGAGGAATATGTAGAAAGCTATAAGGCTGCTACAGAATATTCTCGTTCCGGATTAGTAATATTAGAACAATATATTTCTGGTCCAGAACTTTCTGTAAATGGTTATCTAGTAAATGGAAAAGTGAAATATTTAGTTGCGTCCGATAGAGAAACTTGGCCTGAATATACGGGATTAATTCATAAACACATTGTCCCAACTGTAAACCTTACTTCTAATACTACGAGTTTATTAAATAGCATAATAGAAGCTGCATGTGCCAAATTGGAAATAAAAAATGGACCTGTTTATGCACAAATGAAATTAGAAGAGGGAATGCCATATATTATTGAAATAACCCCTCGTTTAGATGGTTGCCATATGTGGAATTTACTATCTTATTATAATGAAGTTAATTTAATGAAGCTAACATTTGAGCACTTATTAAATGGAGATACTTCTGAATTGGAGAATATCAAAAAAAAACCAAATGATAAATATATTTTGGAATTTATCTGTCAAAAACCAAATACCGCAGCAGATTATTTGGCATTTGAAAACCAAATAGAAAATTCCCTAGATAGCTTTAATTATTACAAACAAGGAGATAATATCCGTCCAGTAAATGGCAAAAATGATAAAATTGGATATTTTATTTATAAAGATTAAATAAAGACATTGAATAATTTGAGAGTAGTGCTGATTAGGATTAAAAAAAATTATGGAGAGAGAGACTAAGATGAAAATAGCTGTTACTGGTGGAACGGGTTTTCTAGGTCAATACGTTGTTGAAAGCATTAAAAATGAAGGGAATACTCCCATCATTTTAACAAGAAGTATTGGTAGTAAAACGATGAGTGATTACGAATACAGAATTTCGGATTATACTTTGGAAGACTTAATAAATCAATTAAATGATGTAGATGCAGTAGTGCATCTTGCGGCCACAAGAGGGAGCCAAGGGAAGATATCTGAGTTTCATGATAATGAAATTCTAACACAAAATTTATACGATGCATGCTATGAAAATAATATTAGTAATATTGTGTATGCATCTACAATATCAGCCTATTCTGATGAAACGTCCCTACCGTGGAATGAGAAGGAATTACCGTTACCTGATTTAATGTACGGTGTTAGTAAGTTGGCCTGTGAGCATATTGGAAATATTTATTCTAGAAAAAAAGGGCTTTGTATTAAAAACTTGAGATTCGCCCATTTATATGGGTTTAATGAAAAAAATAATTATATGATTAATAGGTTTTTCAGACAAGCATTTCATGGTGAACAATTAACTTTACATGCTAATAGTGTTGCAAAAAGAGAGTTTCTATATGCAAAAGATGCAGCAAAATCTGTAATTTGTGCATTAAAACAAGAGAAGCTTTCAGGTGCTTTTAATATAGGTAGTGGGGATGCTTTAACAAATTATGAAGTTGCAAATACAATTAATAATGCGTTTGGAAACAAAGATAATTTATTAGTGAAAGATCCTAATGCTAATGAAGGAATACATTCTTCTTATATGGATAGTAGTAAAGCAAAGGAATTACTAGATTTTTCAACAGATTATAATTTTGCCACAGCAGTAGAGGAAATACATTTATTAATGCGGGGGTTGGATGATGTACCGTTATGGTATTAAACGCGTTTTTGATATAATAGGCTCTCTATTATTACTTCCTTTTTTACTAATAATCATGATACCGGTAGTTATTATGATTAAATTAGAAGATAAGGGACCTGTTTTCTATAATGCGCCTAGATTGGGAAAAGGAATGAGAGAATTTCCTATGTATAAGTTTCGTTCGATGAAAGTAAATGCACCGGATATTCGTAATGAAGATGGTAGTACATTTAATTCTGATAACGACCCAAGGGTAACAAAAATTGGAAATGTTTTAAGGAAGACAAGTATAGATGAACTTCCACAACTACTTAATGTACTAAAAGGTGATATGAGTTTTGTAGGTCCAAGACCAAGTCCATTAGGAAATAAGGATATTTATCCAAAAGAATTCTTTAAAAAGTTTGATGTCCGACCTGGTATTACAGGTTATAATCAAGCGGTCTTAAGAAATAATTCTACAATGGAGCAACGTGTGAAAAATGATGTGTATTATGTAGAAAATGTATCGTTTATGTTGGATCTAAAGGTTATATTCTTAACGGCAACCTCTGTAATAAAATCAAAAAATATAAATAGAAATAACGATGAAAAACAAAAGGTGGGAAATTAGTGAATAATTGTTTGATACTCTTGACCAATTATTACCCTTTTCATAAAGGTGAGGAATATTTGGAATCAGAAATAGAGTACCTATCTAAGAGTTATAAAAAGATTTATATTATTTCAACTATGGTATCTAATGAGATGCAACAGACTAGGACTGTCCCTGAAAATGTTGTGATTTTACCAATAGGAATAAAACATTCCATTGCAGGAAAATCCAAAATGGTATTAAGGCAATTTAGTACTATTAATAAGGATAAATTAAAAACAAAAATGATTAAAGCGGATTCTAAAGGGAAACTGTCGCATAAATTATATTGTTATTATTTTGAAAGTCGTGCAATGGATGTATATGATCGAGCGGAGCGTCAATTGAATGAGTATGATTTTGAACAGTATGATTCAATTACAGTATATAGTTATTGGTTATATATAACTGCAAGAGTTGCTGTAGAATTAAAGCATAAATATTTTAAAGAAAGAAATCCATATACAATTTCGCGCGCACATAGATATGATTTGTATGAAGATGCGGCACCTTTGAAGTATTTACCGGAGAGAGACTATTTATTAAAGTCTCTTGATGCAGTATATCCTTGTTCGCAAGATGGAGTAGAGGCCTTAAATCAAACATATCCTGCATATAAGGATAAGATAAGTGTAGAAAGATTGGGAACAATCTCAACTAATGTACTTAGTAATACTATGAACGATAAGTTATATATTGTGAGCTGTTCTGTAGTACGTAAGGTAAAACGAATTGATTTACTAATAGAAGCTTTAGTGAAGTTGGAAGAGAAGAATATCCCATATGTCTGGACTCATATTGGTGGAGGCCCAGAGTTTGAACGTATAAAAAAATTAGCAAAAAGTAAACTTAATATGGAACAAGTTAAATTTACTGGATTCGTTAAAAATCAAGAGGTTTTAAATTGGTATCAAGAAAATCCTGCAACTGTTTTTGTTAATTTATCTGCATCCGAAGGAGTACCTGTAGCAATCATGGAAGCAATATCTATGGGGCTTCCAGTTATCGCTACGGATGTTGGTGGTACAAGGGAAATTGTTGAAAATGGAAAAAATGGATATCTATTAGATAAAGATTGTACGGTTAAAGAAATTGTTGAATCACTTAATGGATTTCATAGCATGAATAGTGAGCAATATAAGAAAATGTGTGATAATGCGTTAGGAATTTGGAAGGAAAGAAGTAATGCTGAGGTTCTTTATTCTGAATTTGTAAATCAGCTTGTTTTAGAAAATAGTAGATATTTAAATTTATCCATATAAGAGGAGAAACTTTTATGAGTTTGCGGTATAAAATTAATAAACTACGATTTGCGGTTTTATCAAATGGATTTAAAAGAGCTGACTATTTAAGGAAAAAAAATATCCTTCATGGGATAGGTGAGAATGTATTCTTTCAGCCGAGGAAACTACCTGGAGATCCTAAATTAATTCGATTACATAATAATATATCAATTGCATCAGGAGTAGTTTTTGTATGCCATGATGTGCTACATCAGGTCTTTAATTATATGTCAAATGATTCAGAGGAATTTGTTTTTCACATGGGATGTATAGAGGTTATGGATAATGTTTTTATTGGCTCAAATTCTATAATTATGCCTAATGTTCGCATTGGTTCAAATGTTATTATTGCTGCTGGTAGTATTGTAACAAAGGATGTTCCAAGTGGGGTAATTGTGGCTGGTACACCAGCTACAATTATTGGAGAATTTAATAATGTTTACCTGAAAAGAGCTCAGGAAGGTATTACTCAACGAAAATATAGTAGACAGCAGAGAATAGATAATCTATGGATAGATTTTGTGAAGAACAGGAAATAACCAAGCTTAGATAAATAAAATTTATTGAATGAATGGGGGTGTACCATTGGTTAAAATTTTGAGGTATTTTACTTTGTTTTTTTCAATCGTCATTTTTATTATTGGGATGATTTTTTCAGAGTTAAATATCATATTAACAGCTATTTGTGGGATGTTTATCCATAATATACTATATTCAGGTGAACGTTTAAGTGAAAGAATAGTATTTTTTGCTTTTAATGGTACTTTTTTCACTTTTTTAGTAGCAAGATTAGTAGTTAAGCCATTAACTGGATATTATGATAAATATAATGATAGCTATTATGGATTAGATTTTAATAATGAACAGATAATATGGAGTATCTTTGTTACCTTATTTCTTGGTTTATTATTTTTATTTTTGGGATATTGTTTTGTAAAAGATGATGAGCAAAAAAGAAATAAAGAGGTTAAAAGGTATGGTACAAAAAATATAAAAAATATTGCATTTATAAGTAAAATTTTATTTTATTTTACTTATATTTTTAATTTTTTAGTGCTATGGGATAAGGCGAAATTTACTAATGACGTAGGATATATGGAATTGTATTCTTCATATGCCTCCTCATTTCCATCGTGGGTAATTAAATTGGCAGAAATGTGCCCGGTGGCATTATTTGTATATTTAGGTACTATGCCAACTAAGAAAAAGACAGTATTCCCCTTATTTTTATATCTTGTGTTAGGGGGTTTCTCGCTAGCAGTGGGACAGAGAAATAATTTCGTATTAAATGTATTGATGATTGTAGTTTATCTATGTTTTAGAAATGTTACGGATAAAGATCAGAGCTGGTTTGGGAAAAAGGAAATTATGTTATGTCTAGGTGCATTTCCAGTAATGCTTGTATTATTAAATACAGTATCGTATCTTCGAATGGACAGTACAGTTCAACATTCCTTTTTAGAGGGAATAAGTGAATTTTTCTATGCACAGGGCGTAAGTGCAAATTTAATTGGTTACGCTCAAACATTAGCGCCCCAATTACCAGAAGGCAAGCTTTATACTATTGGTAGATTAACTGATTTTATTAATAATAATAGTATAACTCAGGCATTATTTGATGTGCCAAAGTACACTGCACAAAGTATAGAATCAGCATTGTATGGAAATAGTTTTGCAGATAGTGTTTCTTATATTCTCAGTCCTTCCAGATATATAACAGGATGGGGGTACGGTTCTAGCTATATTGCTGAACTGTTTAAAGATTTTAGTTATTTTGGAGTTATAATAGGAAACTTTATAATTGGAATAATCTTAGCTTTAATGCCTAAGTTATTTAAAAAAGGTATTTTAGGGGCTTGGATGTGCTTATCGATGACAAGGTTATTGTTATATGCACCACGTGATACTTTTACATCTTTTATTGTTTCTACATTTAGTTTAATAAACCTTTTAACAATATGCATAATTTTCTTAGGGGCGATGATTATGCCAGATCCGAAACGTGGAAAAGACTATGAAGGAATCAGATGTTAAAAATGTTCAAACCTAATTGGAAAGGTGTTTAAAATGTTGATTTCATTAATCATCCCAGTATACAATGCAGAGAAATTCTTGCCAAGATGTTTGGAGAGTATTAGGAACCAAAGTTACCGGGATTTGGAGATTGTTTTAGTGAATGATGGATCCACTGATCGGAGTGGATTAATTTGTGATGAATATGCTCAAAAAGATAAACGTTTTAAGGTTATTCATAAGGAAAATGGTGGAGTTTCTTCAGCGAGAAATGCTGCACTAAGTATAGCTAGTGGGGCATATATTGGGTTTGTGGATCCAGATGATTGGATTGATCCTATTATGTTTGAAAAGCTACATGAATTAATTCAAAAGCATCAAGTAGATATGGCGATTTGTGGATATATTAAGGAAAATGTTGATGGAGATATTCTACAGGAGACAGTTGCACCAAGTGTTAAGGTACTAAATAGAACAGAAGCGTTAAACAGTATCCTTGATGTTAATGGATTTAGAGGGTTTTTATGGAATAAACTGTTTTCATCGAAATTATTCCATAAGAATTTTGAAATACATTTTGATGAGAATATTCACTTTTGTGAAGACCTATTATTCTGTTGCAAGGCTATTTTAAACGCTGAAAATATTGTGTATGATTCTACACCATACTATCATTATATAATTCATGATAATAATGCATCTAAGGCAAAATACAGTTTGAAAAAATTAACTGCTCTAGATGCAGTGGAGAACATAATTCGTGTATTAAATATTGATGATGTTGATATAAAAAAATATAAAAGCTATTATGTGCATATGAACATAAGTTTATTAATGCATGGTATACAAGAAGGAACTATTGAAGAAAAACATTATGAGAAATTAAAAAAGAATTTGTATCGTTTTAAAGTAAGCGATTTAAATGGTAGTTTCCTGAAAATTTCTACCCTAATTGCTAGAATGAACGTTCGACTCTATTATTTCATTTGGAAAAAATTTAAAAAAGCTTAATTTTTTTGTTTTAAGAATGAATGTAATAGTTTTTATTTTGCAGTTGATAATATTAATTATAAAAATTTGATTTAACAAATTTAATGCTAGAGGGTTCGTTATATGCCGTCTAGCATTAAATTTAAACCTTGAAATTTTTGTGATTAATATTATTTTAATTTAGGTAGTAAAAAATAAAGAGGTAAATACATGAACAGTTCGGTTAAAAGATTTGCTAAGAATTTTTCTTATACACTTATTACTCATGTTTTGGCTACTGTAATATCCATAGTTCTAATATTAATAGTGCCAAGATTTATTAGTATTAATGATTATGGATACTGGCAGTTATATATTTTTTATATATCATATATATCATATATGTCCTTAGGTTTAACTGATGGCGCTTATTTACGTTATGGCGGATATGAATATGAAGATTTAAATAAGAAAGTTTTTGTATCGCAATATTGGTTTCTAGTTGTATTAGAGATTTTTATTAGCTCTTCAATTGTGCTATTTTATATTTTAGTTTCACCAGGTACAAGTAAAACGATAGTTGTTCTGTTTACTTGCTTAGCTGGTATATTGATAGTTCCACGTTCTTTGTTAATGTTTATGCTACAAGCTACTAATCGTATTAAAGAATCATCTATTATGTTAATGATTGAACGTGTAATATACTTTATATTAGTCATTGCTTTTTTAATTAGTGGAATCAAGCAATTTGAGTATCTTATTGTAGCTGATATAATTGGTAAGATTTTCTCAGTATTCTATTCTTTTTATGTATGTAAAGAATTAGTTATTGGGAAATTTGAGTCGGTGAAAATGAGTATAAAAGAAATAGTAATAAATATTTCTGTGGGCAGTAAGTTATTATTTGCTAATTTAGCGAGTATGCTTATTATTGGAATAGTACGCTTTTTTATTGAAGCTAACTGGAGTATCGAGACTTTTGGAAAGGTCGCTTTAACATTAAGTATCTCCAATATGTTGATGTTGTTTATTAACGCAATAGCGGCAGTCTTGTTTCCTACTTTAAAACGTACACCGCAAGAAAGATTGCCTGCAATTTATAAAATGGTAAGAACACTTATCACACTACCGTTAGTAGGGCTTTTAATTTTTTATTATCCACTAAAAGTGATCTTATCAGCATGGTTGCCACAATATGCCGATAGTTTAACTTATATGGCATTGTTATTTCCAATGTGTTTGTATGAAGGTAAAATGTTATTATTAATTAATACATATTTAAAGACCCTTCGTAAAGAAAAATGGATGTTGATAATAAATTTAACTACGGTTGCTATGAGTTTAGTATTAACATGTATAAGTGTATTTGTATTAAATAGTTTAAATTTAACAATATTATGTATAATATTGTTATTAGCATTTAGATGTATTGTTGCAGAAATTTATCTAGCAAGATTTTTAAATATTGAAGTTAAGATGGATATTATATTAGAGTTAAGTATAACAATAGTATTTATTGTTATATCGTGGTATTTAAGTGTTATATCAGCATTGTTCATTTATCTGGTAGTATATATGATTTACTTAATGATTAAGAAAAATGATATAATTGATTTATGGCGTAATGTTAAAATGCTGATTAAGTCTAAATAAAAGAACCGATTGTTAGAAATTATATAACCAAAAAATTTATCTAGCGGTTTTTAGGGGAATTACTAATATTCATTCGTATAGTTAAATTAGATGGAATATGTAGAACCAATAGGTGTTCAAGTAGAAAGAAGGGTAAGTAATGAAAAAGAAAATCCTATTTTGGATATTGGGAATTATAGGAATCCTAATTATAGGTGGAGGAGCTTATGCCTATAGTATATACTCTTCTGTCTCAAAAACATTAGATGAAGTTCATAAGCCATTGAAACGCGATAAAGATTCTAAAGGTACTGAAGAAGTGAAAATTAGCAAATCTGAACCCGTTTCAATTTTATTATTAGGGGTAGATGAACGAGGGAATGAAAAAGGTAGATCTGATTCTTTAATACTTATTACATTAAACCCTAAAAATAATTCTATGAAGACAGTGAGTATTCCACGTGATACATATACTGAAATTGTTGGAAAAGGAAAGAGTGATAAAATTAACCATGCCTACGCATTTGGTGGGGTAGACATGTCTGTAGCGACAGTAGAAAAATTCTTGAATGTTCCTATTAATTATTATATTGAAGTGAATATGGCAGGATTTAAGGATATTGTGGATGCAGTTGGTGGGGTAGATGTCAATAATGATTTAGAGTTTAAACAAGACAAGCATCATTTTGCTAAAGGAAATATTCATTTAACAGGTGATGAGGCACTATCATTCACACGTATGCGCTATGAAGATCCACGCGGTGACTTCGGACGTCAAATGCGTCAGCGCCAAGTGATGCAAGCTGTTATTAAGAAAGGTGCTACTTTCTCTTCTTTAACAAGTTATGGTGATGTGTTAACAGCAATTCAAAAAAATGTGAAGACAAACTTAACGCAAGATCAAATGTTTGATATGCAAAAGAATTATAAAAATTGTCTGGAAAACAGTGAAGATATTCAAATCCCAGGTGACGGTCACAAAGCCGCTGATGGTATTTGGTACTACTATGTCCCAGAGGCAGCAAAACAAGATTTAACGAATAAGTTAAGGGCACATCTTGAAGTGACTAAGTAATATGTAATAACCCAACTCCTTTGGAAGGAGTTGGGTTTATTTTTGCATGGATTTATATTAGTATTATATATTGTGAGATTAATAGATGAGGTGAATCGATGAATAAGAAAGCAGTACTTGTCCTTGTTGTTTTTGTATTGTTTGTTGCTTCGATTGTGAGCGGTAAATTGTACTGGAATAAGAAAGTTGCAAATGCAACAGGACAAACGAGTGAAGTAACGAAAACAAAGGCTGAAGTGAAAGATAGCGGAGCGAAGAAAGAAGAGAAAAAGGAAGAGAAAAAACAAGATGCGAAGTCATCTTTTAATGAGGCATACGCGAAGAACTTGCCAGATGCAGTGAAAGAGAAGTTAAAGAAAGCTGCTGAGGATAAAAAGGCAGTAAATCTTATTATCGTTGGTGATGAAGCTTCTTCATCTGAAAAAGGTGCTTGGGCAGCTAAGTTAACGTCTAATTTAGAAACTGCTTACGGTAAAGGTTTATGGAATGTGACTGTAAAGGAATATAAGGGTGAAAGCACAGAAGAGTTAATCGCGAATAAGCGTGATAAAGAGATTGTGAAAGAGAATCCAGATGTGATTTTATTTGAGCCACCATTTATTACTGATAACGGTAAAACTGGTAATGGGAACTCTGTCGCAAATACACAGAAGTTCGTTCAAGCACTTTCTACTAGTGCAAAGGGTGCTACGATTATGATTCAACCATCAAATCCAGTGTATGGTGCGAAAAATTATCCGAAATCGATTGAAGCATTAAAACAATTTGCGACGCAAAATAATTATACATATATTGATCATTGGGGAGCATGGCCGGATGCTTCAACGAAAGGTATTTTACCATACCTACGAGAAGAATTTGGTTTCCCAAGTGCAAAAGGGCATGATGTTTGGGCGAAATATGTAACTGATTATTTTGTAGCTAAGTAATGAAGGAGAAATAAAAGGTGTACGAGTTATCGTATACCTTTTCCTTTTATAAATAGGATATCTGAAATAGTAGGAGGAAAACAATGAACTCAATCCTAATCTGCGGCGGAGCCGGGTACATCGGTTCTCACGCTGTGAAAAAATTAGTAGACGAAGGTTTATCTGTAGTAGTAGTAGATAACTTACAAACTGGTCATGAAGATGCAATTACGGAAGGCGCGAAGTTTTATAATGGCGACCTTCGTGATAAATCATTTTTAAGGGATGTTTTTAAAAAAGAAAATATTGAGGCGGTTATGCACTTTGCAGCTGATTCTTTAGTTGGGGTTAGTATGGAGCAGCCTCTGCAATATTATAATAATAATGTGTATGGTGCACTTTGTTTATTAGAGGTAATGAATGAGTTTAAGGTAGATAAGTTCATTTTCTCTTCTACTGCGGCAACGTATGGTGAGGTAGATGTTGATCTTATTACTGAAGAAACGATGACGAATCCAACGAATACGTATGGAGAGACGAAGTTAGCAATCGAGAAGATGCTTCATTGGTATAGCCAAGCTTCAAATTTACGTTATAAGATCTTTAGATACTTTAATGTGGCTGGTGCAACTCCAAGTGGTATTATTGGAGAAGATCATCGCCCAGAGACACATTTAATTCCTCTTGTGTTGCAAGTGGCTTTAGGTCAACGTGAGAAGATTATGATGTTTGGTGATGATTATAATACACCAGACGGTACTTGTATCCGTGATTATATTCATGTTGAAGATTTAGTAGCGGCTCATTTCTTAGGGCTTAAAGACTTGCAGAACGGCGGAGAGAGTGATTTCTATAACTTAGGAAATGGTAATGGTTTCAGTGTAAAGGAAATCGTTGATGCAGTCCGTGAGGTTACAAATCATGAAATTCCTGCTGAGGTAGCACCGCGCCGTGCGGGCGATCCAGGACGTTTAGTTGCCTCTTCTAAGAAAGCGAAAGAGAAGCTAGAATGGGATCCTAAGTATGTAAATGTTAAGACAATCATTGAACATGCTTGGAATTGGCATCAAAAGCAACCGAATGGATATGCTAAATAAATATAATAAGTGAAAGAGGGGGTATCGTCGACAAAATATGTTCGACAATACCCTCTCTTTTTTTATAGGATTTTTGCTATACTAAACTGTACTATAATACATGATGGAAGGAGGAGAATGATGAAAATACTTGTGGTTGATGATGAATCGAGTATTCGTAATTTGATTCGGATGCAGTTGGAGATGGAAGGTTATGAAGTATTGGCAGCGGCTGATGGGAGAGAAGCGTTAGAGCGATGGAATGAAGGGCCGGATGTATTGATTTTGGATGTTATGCTTCCGGATACGGATGGGTATGAGTTGCTTCGTTTGTTCCGTGAGAGGGATAGGGATATTCCGGTGCTTATGTTAACAGCAAAGAGTCAGATGAATGATAAGTTGCTTGGCTTGCAGCTTGGTGCTGATGATTATGTGACGAAGCCGTTTAATTATGCGGAGCTTATTCTTCGGGTTAAGAATATGGCGCGGCGTGTAAAGAAGACGGAGGCGGCTGTAAGTCATGAAGTAATTGAGGCTGGAGAGATAGTGATTTGTCCTAAGGAAAGAAAGGTACATGTGAGTGGACAAGAGATTCAGTTAACGTACCGAGAGTTTAATTTATGTCAGTTATTTGTTTCAAATCCGCAGCGTGTGTTTATGAGGGATGAGTTACTTGAGAAAGTATGGGGATTTGAGTATATCGGAAATACGAGAGCAGTTGATATTATGGTGCAGAGACTTCGAAAGAAGCTTGGGACGAGCGGGGAATATATTAAGACAATTTATGGCGTTGGCTATAAACTGGATTGTTAAGTGGTGATGGTATGTCTTTAAAGCGAAATATGGTGTTCGGAATAGTGGGGCTGTTAATTCCGATTTTTGTTCTTTTATATGCAGTTGTTTATATTACGTTAGAAAAGAATATGTATCATAACGCAGCAGATTCTTTAGAAAAGTTAAGTGTAGAAGCACAAATTTATACGATGAATTATTTAGAGAAGGAAGCAGAAGTGGATACGCTTGGTCCGAATTCACTTTTAATTGCGTCGTATTTAGCGAAGCGTATGGATGTCCGTGTGCAGATGATCGGGAAGAATGGCGATGTTGTTGCAGATACACAAAAAGGAGCATTGCTTCACCGTAACATCGACATTGAGAGTTCCTTGAAGGGAAAGAAGTCTTACGTTTTTGAGGAGGCGGATCCAGCTCCTATTCTTTTGTTTTCAAGCCCAGTATATTATGGAAACGATGTCATTGGAAGTATTCGTTTTATAAATGAGTTAACGGGTGAGAAGGAAGTTTTAACAAATGTGAGCTGGACTTTCTTAATGACGTCTCTTTGTTTAGTAGCTACCGGTATTTTCTTTGCGATTCGTTTGGCGAAGTCTCTTCATAAACCAATTGATCAGTTGAGACACAGCGGCTCGCGAATGGTGATTATAAGAGTAAGATTGAGTTAAATGAGTACGTGGAAATCGCTCAGCTTTCAGCATCTTTTAACGCGATGGCCGATGGAATTGAGCTGCATATTAAGCAATTGCAGGAGGAGAAAGAGAAGCAGAAAGATTTCCTAGACCGCATTACACATGAGCTAAAAACACCGCTAACGGCAATTATCGGTTATGTTGATTTAATTCCGAAGTTACAATCGAAAGAAGATGTACAGGAAAGTCTTCGTTATGTGGCTGTGGAAAGTGAGCGTTTATTATCACTTGTAGAGGAATTGCTTAAGTCCTCGAAATATGGAACGAGTACGTTTGAAGTATCACCTACAGTTGTGAACATAAAGGAATTGGCAGAAGAAGCAGTTTCAATTGTGAAGCCTCGTCTAAATCAGTTTGAAATTGCAGTGATAAATGAGTTAACGGATGTACATGTTGTTGCGGATTTTGATAAGACAAAGCAAATTTTCTTAAATGTGCTTGATAATGCAATTAAGTATAGTGATGCTTCGCACATTCGTATGAATGTAATTATAAATGAGCATGAGGCGAAGGTCTTTGTTCATGATGATGGCATCGGTATAGATGAAGTGGTGCTTGCAGAGTGGAATGAGTCTCCGAAAGGAAAGGCACTTCCTTCTAGTTACGGGAATGGTTATGGTTTGTATATTTGTCAGGAGATTATGAGTAAGCAGGGCGGAAGCATGCGGATTGAGAGTAGTGAAGAAATAGGTACTACAATATTCATTACATTTTTGCTTCCGAGAAGGATGGAAGACATAAAAAACTTGAAAGCGGTTAAATGATACATTTATGAAACAATTATGCGGTATTTTCGAAACAACGTTTTTTTATCTTGGAGGTAGGCAGAAATGAAAAGGCTATCATTTCAAATTCTTATGTTTGTCATTTGTATGATTGTTTCTCTTGTTTTGTTTTATGTTATGGAGAAGCAAATATATAATCGAATCAACATTGTAAATGATAAACAAGCCGTTTTACAAAGGGTGAATGAATCTCTTCCAATTGAAGTGAAAGTAAGACATGAAAAGTGGGGAGAAATCATTGTAACGGATGAAGTTCGTTTGCATACGATTATTTCATTCTTTGACCGAATTCGAATAGAGCCTGGGGACGTTAAGAGCCAAGAACAAGTATTTACTGGAGAAGTAACGTACTTGAATGGACATAAGCGTACTTTTGCAGTAGGTGACTTGTTCCAGTATGGGGAAAATGTATACGGAAAGAATGGCATGGATCCGATGATTTCAGCACTTCAAACGTATTTATTAAGCCTGTATTACACGCCAGAGCGTATTAGTGATTTCTTTGCTTCAGCAAAGGATGTCGTAGTACGTCAAGGTGATGTGGTACGTACTATCAATCTTACGCACATACTTGATTCTATTCGATACGCAAAGCAAATTACAGATTACGGAGAAATTCAGAAGTTATTACAATCACAGAATGAACCGATTGCTTATATTACAGCTTATAAAACAGGTAAGCGTGTAAAGAATGATCATGAAGATATTCTTACGATTTCTGTGTATCCATCGTACTTTGTTGTGCAATATCTCGGTGATAATAACGGAAATGTCATGTATATGAAAGGCTCTCTAGCAGAGTTATTCGTAAAGGAGAATGCGTCATGAGAAAGATAGCCTTTTTCTTCTTTTTGCTAGTAATTGGAGGAGCGATGTCTAGTTGCTCTCGAGATACAACCTCTATTAAATATAGTAAAAATGGTCTCCCTATTTTGGATGATCGTCATATTGTTGCGTATGTAGCGGCTCGTGAGGAAGTTGGTGAAGCGTTACTGTCATCATTTTGTAAACCGCGCGGATGTACGTATGAATTTATTCGTCTTTCAACAGAAGAACTTCTTCGTAGAGTGGAAGAAGAAGCTGGAAATCCGAAGGCGGATATTATTATTGGTGGTACAGTAGATGCGCATCAAATGATGAAGCAAAAAAATCTTTCTATTCCTGTCATAAGCCAACATGCAAATCGTATTTCAAAGACTGTTAAAGATAAAGATGGTTATTGGTACGGTTATGAAGTGGAGAAGCTGGCAATTGCGATTAATAAGGAGCGGTGGAACGAGGAAATAGCACCGCTCGGTCTCTCGTATCCGTTAAGATGGAAAGATTTATTGAATCCAGTATATAAAGGAAAGATTGTCATGCCCGATCCAAATGTTTCAGGTACAGCATATACGTTTTTCCAATCACTTATTGATACGTTAGGTGAAGAGGAAGCGAAGGAATATGTGAAGAATCTGGCAGAACAAGTTGGAGAAGTAACAGTGAATGGTTACATCCCAGCAGAACTTGTTGCGAGCGGTGAATATATGATAGGCATCAACTTTATGGGAGATCAGAGAATGCTTCAAAAACAAGGCTTTCCTATTTTAAGTAACGAACCTGAGCAAACAGGGTTATCCGTTAATGCGATTTCTAAACTAAAACGTGCACCGAGTGGTATTATTGCGGATTTATTTATTGATTATTGTTTATCAGAAGAAGCGGGTCACATTTTAGAAAAAGTGTCGTTTGGCGTACCAACGATGTTTGCGAAGAATGAGAAAGAAATAGAAGGACAGCCGGTTAGAAGGACGAACCAAAATATATCAAATAGCGGAATAATCGAGATATGGAATAGACAGCGTCTCTCTCTGAAGTGAGAAAAGGAGACGAAAATATATGTTTAAATGGCTCAAGCCAGCACCTGCAATTGAAAGATTGCCAGCGGATATGATCGACCGTGTATATCGATTACTACGTATTCGTGTGTTAATCGGGATTTCAGTTGGATATGCTGCTTATTATTTAGTTCGTAGTAACTTTACGTTATCAAGTACGTATTTAGTACAAGAATATGGTTTTAGTACAGCTGAAATTGGTCTACTAGGCTCAGTAATGGCAATTGTTTATGGATTTAGTAAGTTCTTTATGGGTAATTTATCAGATAAAGCTTTCGCCCAGCGCTTTATCGCAGTCGGTTTATTCTTATCAGGGCTTGTAAATATTTGTTTCGGCTTTGCATCATCATTTGGGATGATTGTTACATTACTTGTTGTTAACGGTATTGTACAAGGTATGGGAGCACCACCTTGTAGTATTGTTATGACGAAATGGTTCTCGAAGAAAGAACGCGGTACGAAAACAGGCCTTTGGAATATTTCACATAACGTTGGTGGAATGCTTGTGCCACCACTTGTCGGAATTGGTGTAGGTATTTTCGGTGAAAATCATTGGCAAGGCGGCGTGTTTATTTTCCCTGCGATTATCGCAATGGTAATTGCAGTTCTTGTTTGGATCAATGCGAAGGATACACCAGAATCTGAAGGTCTTCCTCCAATTGATGAGTATCGTAATGACTATGAAAATCTTGAAAAAGCAGATAATGCTAACAAGATGTCACCAAAAGAAATTTTAATGAAGTATGTAGTGAAAAATAAATTTGTATGGTTCTTATGTATTGCGAATGCTTTTGTTTATTTAATTCGTTTCGGTGTTATTAACTGGGTTCCACTTTATTTAACGACAGTTAAAGGATTTTCAAAAGCAGAAGCGCATGCGGCATATGCAATCTTTGAAGGTATGGCAATTCCAAGTTCATTAATCGTTGGCTTTTTAAGTGATAAATTATTTAAAGGAAAACGTATGCCATTATGTATTATTAGTATGGTTGGAGTTGTTATTGGTACGTTTATATATTGGCAAGCAACTAGCGTACTTGTTGTAAGTATTGCAGTTTCTATTATCGGTTGTTTAATTTATGTACCACAGTTCTTAATCGGTTTAAGTGCGATGGAATTAGTACCGAAATTTGCAGTTGGTACGACAGTTGGTATGTGTGGTCTATTCGGTTATGTAGGCGGAAGTCTTGTAGCTAACGCAGCAATTGGTGTTATTGTTGATAGTTCTGGCTGGGATGGTTGTTTCATCTTACTATTAACAGGAGCGGTTTTATCAACAATCTTCTTATTTATTGTTCAACGTGGACATGAGAGAAAAGATCCTAAAGTAGCGTAATATTTTGTTTGAAAAAGCTATCCAATTATTATTTTGGATGGCTTTTTCTATATAATATAATCTTTCCTTAAATCTATCTTAAAAGATATAATGTCATATTTCTAATCATTGGAATTTTTGTTACAATATAAATGGATGTGTAAAACTTTGTAAAAACATTGTAATAATATGTAATCTATTTTCAGAAAGTTTTATACAATTTTTATATTAAACTATTAAGTTATAAAAGGGAGAGAGACTATGTTACCAAATACGGTTCGTACTCCAAATAAGAAGAAGAAATGGATTATTATTGGGGTTATTGCACTAATTGTTATTGTAGCGGCAATTAATATTTTTGTTATGCAAGGTAAGAAGAAGGGTGCATCAACAAATGCTGATGCTGTAAGTTTTGAGAAAGTGACAGAGCGTAAGCTGAATAATACGAAGTTAATTTCTGGTCAGGTGAAGCCTGGTAATATTGAAAGCTTCTATGCAGATCCGACCAAAGGGAAAGTGAAAGATATTGAGGTAAAAGAAGGGCAAGAGGTAGAGAAAGGCACGAAGTTATTCTCTTATGATAATGAAGAGATTAACCTTCAAATGAAGCAAGCAGAGCTTGATCAGAAGATGGCAGATATGCGTTATGATCAAGGGAAAAAGAAGATTGATTCGTTGAAGAAAGAAATTAAGAAGGCGAAAGATAGCGGAGCTGGGAAAGAAGTAACGGATCCGATGGACGAGCAAGTAAACGAGTTAGAGATAGGGCAAAAAACAATTGATCTTGAGAAAGAAAAAGGGAAGTTGCAGAAAGAAGAGTTAAGTAAGAAGCAGAAAGAACTTACGATTTATAGTAATTTTGCTGGTGTTGTTCAAAAGTTAGATAAAGATGCGGCACAAAGTTCATCTCAAGCGTTAGGTGGTCAAGGAAAAGCGTTTTTACAAGTAGCTTCTAAAGATCCATTCCAAGTTCAAGGTACGTTAACTGAGCTTCAAAAGTCACAAATTCAAAAGGATCAAAAATTCACTGTAACTGCAAAAGCAAATAATAAGAAGAAGTGGACAGGTAAGATTACAGAGGTAAGTGAGTTCCCAACAAGTGCAGAGATGGCGCAAGCTGGCGGCATGGGTGAAGCAACTCAAAATATGTCCCAATATACATATAAAGCTAGCCTTGATAGTCAAGACGGTTTATCTCCAGGTTACCACGTTTCTCTGCAAGTAAACTTAGAGAATAAGACGATGATTGCTGTTCCAAGTAAAAGCATTGTAGAAAAAGGTGATGATGCATTTGTTTATGTTGAGGAAAAAGGAAAGCTTCGTAAACAAAATGTGAAAAAAGGTTCTACTGATGGAGACTGGACAGAGGTTGTAGAAGGCGTAACAGTGGGGCAAAAGGTGGTTAAAAATCCTTCCGACGATGTGTATGACGGAATGGAAGTGAAAGAGAAATGATTACGTTAAATAATATTGCTAAAACGTATTATCAAGGAAAATTGGCGGTGCCGATTTTGCATGGTATTAGTTTAACAATTCAGAGCGGTGAGTTCGTTTCGATTATGGGACCGTCTGGTTCTGGTAAGTCGACGCTTATGAATATTATCGGTTGTTTAGATCGTCCAACAGAAGGTGAATATATGCTGAATGACGTGAATATCTTAACAGCAGACGAGTCAAAGCTTGCTTTAATTCGTAATGAATACATTGGCTTTGTATTCCAGCATTTTAATTTACTACCTCGTCTTTCAGCAGTGGAAAATGTTGAGCTTCCGCTCGTATATGGTGGCGTGAAGAAAGCAGAGCGTCGCAAGCGTGCTTTGGAGGCGCTAGGTAAAGTTGGATTGGCAGATCGCGTGCATCATTTACCAAATGAGTTATCAGGTGGACAGAAGCAGCGTGTAGCGATTGCAAGAGCGATTGCAAATAATCCAACGTTCATTATGGCCGATGAACCGACTGGTGCACTTGATACGAAGTCTGGTGAACAAGTTATGGATATTTTCACGAAGCTTAATGCAGAAGGCACGACGATTGTTATGGTTACGCATGAAGAGGAAGTAGCAGCGTATTCTTCCCGCCGCATTGTACTGCGGGACGGGAAAGTTACAGAAGATAGAAGGTGTGCGGTATGAGTTTACTAGATAGTATAAAAATTGCCCTCTCTTCTATTTTAGCTCATAAATTGCGTTCAGCTCTTACGATGCTCGGTATTATTATCGGGGTAGGTTCAATTATTACTGTCGTTGCGATTGGGCAAGGCGGGGAAGCTGCATTGAAATCGCAGTTCGTTGGGGCAGGTAATCAAACGGTTCCGATTCATTATAGTGCAGATATAAACGATCCTTTCGGTATGGGAATGGTAGAAGCACCGAAGATAACTGAAGAAGACATTTTTGAAATTAAAAAAATTCCAGAAATTTCACATGTGGTAACAACAAATTCCAGCATGGAACCACTTGATATTGAAGATAAAAAAGAAATGGTGAGTATTACTGGATTAGATAGCGAGTATTTTGCAGTAAATAAAGTAAAGTTGTTAAAGGGACGTTCTTTACAAGAATCAGATGTGGATCAAGGTAATAACGTTGTTATGATTAGTAAACAAATGGAAGAAAAGGTGTTTAAGGATGCCAATCCAGTCGGTAAAATTATTGAAATGAAAGGTCAACCGATGCAAATTATTGGTGTTTACAAATCAGATAATGAGTTTATGGGAATGGGACCATCAGAAGCACTAGTTCCAATTTCATTATGGCCGACATTGTATGGGAAAGATGAAATTCAAAATATTTCTGTTCAAGCAAAAAATGTAGATAATCTAGAAAAAGCAGGTAAAAAAGCTGCAGATGTTTTAAATAGTCGTAAACCGACTGATGCAACTGGTAAATATGAAGTTATGAATTTAAAAGAAATTCAAGAAGGTATTTCGAAGATGACCGGTATTATGACAATGATCATCGGTGGTATCGCTGGTATTTCATTAGTCGTTGGTGGAATTGGTGTTATGAACATCATGCTTGTATCTGTAACGGAGCGTACACGTGAAATTGGTGTACGTAAAGCACTTGGAGCAACACGTAGTAAAATTTTATTACAGTTTTTAATTGAAGCCGTTATGTTAACACTTCTAGGTGGTTTAATCGGAATTGGTCTTGGGTATGGCGGAGCATATATCGTTTCTACATTCGCAAAATGGCCACCACTCGTTTCATGGGAAGTTGTCGTTGGAGGCGTACTGTTCTCAATGACACTCGGTATTATTTTCGGATTAATTCCAGCAAATAAAGCTGCAAAATTAGATCCAATTGAAGCATTGCGTTATGAGTAATTAATAGTGTAGTAGAACTACACATTACCGTTCTAGTGGGCGGTTCGTAGCCTCTTGCATGAGGAAGTGAACCGCCCGTTAGAACGGGTTATATAAATAGAAGGAGGCGTTATAATGGAAGCAAATATTAATACGCAAGATGTAGGTGCGAAGAAGCCATCATTATTAGGAATGATTACTTCTCCAGGTGAGCAGTTTGAGAGAATGAAGACGAGTAATGCAGTTTGGGGTGCATTTTGGCTACTTGTTTTAATAGCTGGGCTTGTTGGTGGATTTGCTGCTTATGTATATTCTCTAACACCTGAAGCAATTGAGCTTAATAAGGAATTAGGTGTTACTGTTTCAGCTGCAATGACATATGGTATGGGATTTGGGGTAATTGCTATTAGTATGGCATTTGTCTTTCTACTTAGTGCCGTGGTGTATAAAGTGTTAATGGTATTTATAAGCAATGATACTTCTTATAAAAAATTATTAGCGATTACTGTATATTCAAGTGTTATTTCATTACTAGGTTTATTAATAAATACGATTTTAGCATATATTTTAGGTGGATCAGGTCAAGAAATGTACACTGGCTTAGAGCCAATTTTTGCTTCAAGTAGTGGTGTTGTAAAAGGCATTGTAAGTAAATTTGAAGTGTTTACAATTTGGGGATATGCAGTTACATGGCTAGGTCTTCAAATTACAGCAGGTTTAACTAAAAAGCAGGCAACAATTATTACTATTGTTTTCTTTGTTTTAACTCTTGGAATGGGCGCTTTACAAGGTATGTTCCAATAAGGAAATAAAATAGAAAGGTGACTCTTTAAAGGAGTCACCTTTTTTATTTTTACCCCTATTTCAAATACCACCAACAAAATTTCAAATACTAGCTGGTGTAATTTCAAATTCCGTCGGTAGTATTTGAAATTACTCACGGTGAAATCTTTTCTTTATTTTTATATTGTGAAGGTACCGCGGAATACTAGAAAGGTATACCTTTTAGAAACGGGTACTGTGTGAAGCCAGCGACTTTTAAAGAAGCAGTTGTTTTGTACGAAGGGATGATTGTAAATCAAATAAAGAAATTAGGTATTCGTAAAGATTATGAAGAGTATTATCAATGTGGTTTAATCGGTCTTTGGCATGCGTATGAAAGGTTTGATGCAAAGAAGGGGTATTTCCCTGCATATGCAGTTGTAACGGTGCGAGGTTATATATTAGAGAGATTGAAGAAAGAGTTCGCAGTGCAGGAGAAGTGTGTATGTGTAGGAGAGTATGAGGATATCTTTCATTTTGAGGATGTTGAAATAAGAGTAAAGGATTTTATGAGCGTGTTAGATGAGAAGGAGAAGTATATTATTTTTGAACGTTTTTTTGTAGGGAAGACGATGGGAGAAATCGCTTTAGAGACGGAAATGACATATTATCAAGTAAGATGGATGTATCGGCAAGCAATCGAGAAAATGCGGGATAGTGTAAAAGGATAAAAATAGCAAATAGAATGGAAGGTGAGGAAATACTACCTTCCATTCTATTTGTTATTAAGGTGATGAATCTTGCATGTTCATTTGGGATAATACATATCCAGCTTTCCATAATTGCTGACTTAGCTTATGGGAACTAATTTGTATCGTTACGGTAGCTCCGTTTGAAAAATGAATTTTAGCTCGTTTAGCTTTTTTGAAAAACTCTATTGTATGAACATGTTTGAAGAAAAGCCAAATACAATTTGGAGAAGCAGGAGATTCTGTTGGGAAAGCACAAATATATTCTCTATGATTGATCGGAATTGGAACGTTTTGTTTGAATTTAAATTTTGTTTTTACAGCATTACGTCTCCCTTGATAAGTAGAATGAATATTTGTTAGACAAGATTTCTGTATAAGTTGGAGAGCAGTTTGACAGGAGTAAAGATGGTTTCCGCTACTGTCGATAATTTTTGTACGGTAATAAGGGTGTTTACATGGTTCAAGCATCATTGTAGAACTAGAAATAAAAATGTTGTTTTCATTATCCATAATTCTATAGCCTCCCTTATAATTTTCATTCCGAATATAATTATATATAAATTAAGTAAATTTACTGTTAATATTCTATTTCATATTGTAAATTTTGGCTATTCGTTTACAATCAATAGGTGATAGTCTTTCTAATTTGCATCGCTTGTACATATATATGAAAATAGAAAAGAGTAGGCGGTGATATAGTATGAAGAAAAAGTATATTATTATGGCTTTAGTTGTCGTTCTCCTAGTATATTTAGCAAACAGTAATCCGAGTAAGGGAGAATATACAGAATGGGCAGCGAAGCAGTTTATGAAGCGTAATGATGTGAGTAAGAAGCTAGATGAAGTTCAAAAAGAGAATGAAGAGGGTCTCCTTGGCGACTTGGCATCGGCCGGTAAAAAGTTAGCTAAAAAGTATGTTGAGCCACAAGTTGGGTTATTAATTGATCATTATACGAAGCGAAATGATTATATATTCTTCTCAACATATACGACTGAGTTTGATATAGGTGAAGAACATTATAAGTACGTATGCGTCGGTTTCTCAAAGATTTTTATTCCGATTGAAATGCCGAAGAAAAAAGACGAATCTGCAAAATGATGCAGATTCGTCTTTTTCATTTTATAGAGTAATTGGAACTTCAGATACATTTTTTTCTATAAGGCGAGCTCCCTTTTTTCTTGTATTTTCATCAATGGATGAAAATACAGATGAGGCAAGGATTGTATCCATTACTTGATTTACGACTTGTGCATCAATTGGTGTGATGGGCGTATCGATAGAAAAAACGACTGTTTTTCCATCTTCTTTCGCGAAAATCAACTCTAGTACTTGCATGTGTTATTCCCTCCTTTGTATTTATCCCGCTATTTACGGGATTCGGGTCTGCCGGTTAAATTGCGGGCTAATAATCAATGGGGATGAATAAAATCCCCAATGATCTGAGTTTTACTTTATAGTTTAGAAAGATCTGATGTGCTTACAAGTTGTACAGCGTGAAGTGGTGATGCTTGTAAGGAAGCTAGAGCATGAGCTACGTTGTGTACTTGATCTAAGCTCGCATTTGTTTTAACACGTTTAAATTGTTAGCTCTTGAAAACTGTTTTGCCGTTCTTATCTAATCCGTTGTTTAAGACAAGACGTAAAGTTAAATCCATTACGATTGTTTCAATTGCCATGTGTATCACCTCCTTTCACTTTATAAATAGGGTACAAATGTCATGTTTTGGCGTGAAATTTTTTCTTTTTTTTGGTACCCTTAAAAGATTAAGAGAGGAGAATTCTGGATAATGAATCGTAAATGGTTATTTTGGATTCCTGTATTACTATGGATGGGGCTGATTTTCTATTCTTCGGCACAACCATATAAAAAGCAGGATATGCGTTCAGATATTGAACAATATGTAAATGTTGAATTTGTGAAAGAGCATTTTTCATGGGTATCTATCGATTATGGTGGAGGAACCCCTGTTAGTATTGCGAATAAAGGTGTAGGCGGATTTATTGAGTTTTTCCTTCGTAAAGGTGCTCATTTTATGGTGTTCTTTATGCTAGGTTCATTGATTTATTACGCTTTTCATCGATCAGGTCATTCGAGGAAAAGATGCTTTATATATGCCCTTCTTTTCGTTGCGGGTTATGCAACATTTGATGAAATTCACCAATGGTATACGGGAGACCGTACACCAATGTGGCAAGATTCATTGCTTGATACGTGCGGCGGGTTAACGGGGATTATAATAAGTAATTGGTTTTGGAATAGAAAAAAGCGCTAATCTCAAATAAGATTAGCGCTTTTTTTTGCGGGGAGTAAAACCTCCACTGATTAAAGTTTCACTTTATACACCAAGTAATTCTTTTAGTTCGTCTGTTGATAGTTCAGTCATCCAGCTATCGCTTGTGATGACCGCATTGTTTAGAGATTGTTTTCTTTCTAGCATTTCATCAATTTTTTCTTCTAATGTTCCTGTTGTAATGAGTTTGTGAACATGAACAAATCGTTTTTGACCAATACGATATGCGCGGTCTGTTGCTTGATTTTCCACAGCTGGGTTCCACCAACGATCGTAGTGAATGACATGGTTGGCAGCAGTTAAGTTTAATCCTGTTCCGCCAGCTTTTAAGGATAAGATGAAAATGTCATACGTTCCGTTTTGGAACTCCTCAATCATCTTGTCACGATCTTTTTTCGGTACACTACCGTTTAAGAAGAGGACACGCTGGCCAAATTGTTCTTCTAGCACACGTTTTAGCATGTTTCCCATGCCGATGTACTGAGTGAAGATGAGGCAACTTTCATTTTGATCTTTTATATTTTCGATGAGCTCCATTAACGTTTTTGTTTTCATAGAGCGTTCAACGACATTTTGTGGTTCTTCTTCTTTTAAATAAAGAGCAGGATGATTACAAATTTGTTTTAGCTTGTTCAACATAAGTAATATAAAGCCGCGTCTTTCAATTCCGCTTAATCCTTCTACATTTTGCAGTGTATCTTGAACAAGTTGTTCATATAAGGAAGCTTGTTCACCAGTAAGAGGACAGTAAGCTTTTTGTTCTTGTTTATCTGGTAAATTTAATGCGACTGTTTGATCTTTCTTTGTTCGGCGCAGTAAAAATGGTGAGATAAACCGTTGAACTTGCTGGATTTTTCCTTCATCACGATCTTTTTCAATCGGTGTGACGAAGCGGCGTTGGAATTGTCCTAAGCTTCCGAGATATCCATGATTAATAAAGTCGAAAATGGACCAAAGTTCAGCGAGGCGATTTTCCATTGGTGTACCAGTTAAAGCGATTTTGTGATTTGCCTGCAAGTTTCGTACTGCTTTCGACTGTTTCGTATGTGGGTTCTTAATATTTTGTGCTTCATCCAAAATAACAGCATCCCAGCATAATGAAGTCAGTTCTTCCTCATCGAGTTGAGCCAATGCATAAGATGTTAATACAACATCTGCTGATTGAAGGAAATCTTCAAATGAATTGCCCTTATCTCTATTACTTCCGTAATGTAATTGGACACGTAAATTTGGTGCGAAACGCTCAAATTCCTTTTGCCAATTTCCAAGAACAGATGTCGGCGCTACGATTAATGCAGGGCCTGTTTTGAGATTGTTTTCTTTTATATATAGTAAGTAAGAGATTGTTTGAATACTTTTCCCGAGTCCCATATCGTCAGCTAGCAATGCTCCAAATCCAAGCTTTCGTAAATATAATAACCATTCAATACCGTGTTGTTGATACGGACGAAGTGTTGCGTTTAGTGAAGTAGGGACATCTACCTTTGGAATATCTCCAATATGAAGCAGCTTTTGGAATAATTCCTCATAATATCCATCTAGTTCGATTTCAATATCAGTAAACGGACTATCATCTTCTACAATTTCTGTTTCAGCCGTATTTGATAAATGTTGCTGCAGGACATCTTTCATCTCTAGTCCGTACTTATCGGCACGGTTCATGAGTTTCCTTACTTCTTCGATAAAGGCTGGATCTAGTCGCATCCATTGACCGTTTATATTAAATAGACGTTTGTTTTGTTCAACGAGCTCGAAAAATTCGCTTTCTGATAAATCAATGCCGTTCGTCGAAATGCGCCAGTCAAAATTAACGAGCGTATTCATACCGAAGAACGATTGTGTTTGTGCTGTATTTTGCTTCAACTGGACACGTAATTTCGGTTTTGTTGCTTTTAAATTTTGCCACCATGATGGTAGTAAAATTGTAATGCCGGCTGCAAGTAATTCGTTGCTTGCATCTGTTAAGAAGTTCCAAGCTTCTGTTTCAAAGAGCTCATTTCGGAATATATCTCCTTCTTTTAACCACGGTATGAGCTTACTAAAACCTTCTTGTGTTTCTGTAATCCGTTCTTCGTAATCGTGCCATCTTTTCGGTAAGGAATCGATGTTTTCATATACATATATGCGATGCGCCCCGCGCTTTGGTGTCACAATTGTTTCAAGCTTCCACATTTCAAATTCTTCTTGTGGTTCTTGTAGTCTTAGTCCGATTGTAAACGGAAGATCATCTTCAATATAACCAATTTTTCGAAGCCAATCTTCTTCATGTAGTGCTGTTTCCAATTGTCTTTTCGTAAAGTCGTAATGTTCATATAGCCTTTTAGCATCTTCCCAGCCGTCATTTGAGCGATTATCTTGTAATATGCTTTCATTAACTGCTGCTGAGAAAAGAGATGCTAATGTGTCATCTTCAATTGGTGTATTTTGAACTTTCCAAGATGGCTGTTTAGGCCAATGATTCATATCTGGTACGAAGCTACCACTTGTAAAGGCGTTCCATAATTCATTTGCATCTTTTGTAAGTGCTGTAATAGGTCCGTTTATGTGCATATGTGCAAATGAATTCATTGGTTTGTTTGCAATGTATTCAAAGGCTTGTGCATTTGTTAGTAGCACACCTTGTTTTCCTTCGAAGGTTGCTTCTTTTAGAGAAGTACCGTAGAAAGAAGTGGAGTGCCATGTGAATGCATTTCGTTTCCAACTTGTTACGGATAATGGAGTACCGCTGTCATCTTCTCCCCAAAGGAACCAACCTTGACTAACATGCTGGAGCCTAATTGTTACTTCAGTTTGATTGATCATCGATTAATTTTCCTTTCCGTAATTCCTCTTGTAGTGCACGCAGACGTGAATGGAGATTGGCGATGTGAATAATGAAAGCATCCCATTCATCGGTACGTTTTAATCGTTTATACAATGTACGTAATTTCTTTAAGTAACGAACTGCGCGTTTATATGATTTACGATTTCGTTCTTCAATCGCCTCTACAGCAGCAAGATGGTAAAGAGGAAGTGCCACTTCTGGCGCTTCTTTTTCAATATCTTTCAGTGGCTCTTTCAACAGCTCAATTGCTTCAAATCCATATAGGAGATGAAGCTCTGCCCATGTACGATACTGTTTTTTCGCGAGTACGTACTGTTCATAGTTTGTGAAACTATACGGTAATAGTTCTTGTAAGATCATTTCGAAACCAGCTTGTTCATTTGTATGTGTTGCATATGTTTCATACATGATTACAAATAGCCGAACGACATCTTTTATGAAAATCGTATTTTCTTGATCTTGGATCGTTTTCTTTACTTGTTTATACGTAAAGGAAAGCCAGTTTTTTGCACGATCCCAATGCATGGCACTTAATAGTTCTTCTAACCAATAGAAGTATAGACTCACAACAGAAGCAGGCTGTTTTTTTAGTAAGTCCATCGCTAGTAGATCTTCGTCATTTAAAAAGAGAAGATGAGAAGACGCTAACGCTTTGGATAGTGGATTGATTTTCGTATCGATTCGTTTTTCTTCCTCTTGTATGTTTTCTTTATTGTTTAAAAGTTCACTCCATATGTGGCGATAAATGAAAAATCGTTCTTGCGTATAAGCGTCGGTAGAGAAGAATACTTCATGAACAAGACGAGCTGTTTCTTGCAAAATTATTTCAGACTCTGAAGGAATCGCTTCTGATTGTAAGTCCCGAACGATGGATTCCACTTTGTCTACAAATAGGCGAATGACATTAACAGGTTGGTGATAAGAATACGTTTTGTTAGCTTCGAATGCCTGAATTTCTTCTAATAATTTTTGAAAGCAGTACAGTGCTGCGTGTAACCTGAATAATTCATGTATGGCGATGACGCGCGGAGCTTTCCGCTCAAGTTTCGTATAGAAATCTGTAAAGATACTCATAAGAAAATACATTTGTTTATAAGTAAGGCGAGCTTGTTCTTTTTTAAATGATTCATATTCTTTTTCAAAATAAGATTCCCAACTTTTATAATCCGTTTCTTCAAAAGCTGATGATTGCAATACTTGTCTTGCAGTTCGAATAGGAGGAAGGGAAGGTTTCGTATTATTTTTAAATAAAGTTAATACATCTCCTACTTGCCCGAAACTAGACGCTGCAGATAGTAATACAGCGAGCATATGCTCACATTGTGTTGGTGCGAAGCAATCACAATAACTTTCAGCGACGTTACGAATCGGAATATGAACGCTATATACGTTGCCTTCCGCATCTACAGTTCCTGATAGTGTATAACCATCAAAATCAACGTTATAGACAACACCACTACGATATAGGTGCCGAGCTGTAGCGACATGTTCCTGATCAGCTGTTTGCTGTGGATCTAGTCCTTGAACGAACTCATTCGCAATCATCATAATTTCATCTTTCGTAATTGAGTGTTGCAGCATAATATTCCTCCGTACACATATTTCTTTCCTTTACCATTATAAACAAAAAATGCTCAAAACAGAAAAAATGAAATTTGGATTACATAACTTGAAAATCATGGTAATATATAAAATGTTAATTTCGTATATGAATATATACGTATAGGAGGAGAAATAATTTGTCAGATTTACAGACGAAGTTAGGTAGTGGAATGAATAAGTTACAAGAAGGAATAGAACAAGGGAAAATGAAGTTGCAAGTTGCACAAGAAATTGCTCAATTGAAAAAGGGAATGCAAGTGCAAATGCAGAAAAAAGCAGAGGTTCTATTAGAGGTTGGACAGCAAGTGTATGTTCAATTAAGAGGAAGTGGAGTAAATGAAGCGAGCTTAAAAGAAATGATTGCTCCAGTTCAAGAATTTGATGTAGCTATTTATCAAGCAAGAAAGCGCATTGTTGAATTGCAAAAACAACAAGGTGAAAAAGCTACATGTGAATGTGGTGGACCTTTATCAATAAATGATAAGTTTTGTGGTTCATGTGGAAAGCCTAACCCGATGTTAGCAGTAGAAAATGAAGGTGAAACGGTAAATTGTATTTCATGTAATGAGCATATCGATAAAAAATCTACTTACTGTCCAGTTTGTGGAATTAAGCAAAGTGGGGAGTGAATTAAATGTATTGTCGCACATGTGGAAAACAACATGGTGAAGAAGTAAATTATTGCCCAAATGAAGGTAGTATGGAGATTGCAGGAGCTATAGATGCAGTAACATTAGAAAAAGATACTGCAAAATACTGCAAAGGTTGTGGCAGTGAAAATGCCCAAAAAAATTTATATTGTAAAAAGTGTGGGTATTCTTTATCTGTTGTGAAGAAAAAAGAACAATCTGTAAAATTGCCTACAATGGATGGTGCTCCTAAAGTTGAATTTAAAGCAGATAAAGCCGTTTTACAAAAAGGTTTGATTGGTGGGGCTGTTGCAAGTATTCTCATGTTAATTGCTGGTTGGATTGGTAGTTTATTATTTGCCTCTATGTTAAGTGAGATGTTTAGCAAATTTGCGAAAGAATTAGAAATGTTGCCAAGTTTTTATTCGAGTGCAACTTCTACGATGTTAAGTTATCATTTACTTGGTTTTACAGCTAACGATGATAGTGGATTGATATTTTCTTTATCTTGGCATACTCCATTTACATTATTATTAATCATTCCATTTATTATTTTTGCTGGTACAGGAATTTGGTTAGGGAAACAGCATGTTGCGAAAACGATTAAAGATCAAATCTTTATGGCAGCAACAGTTGGTATTATTTATGGAGTCTTTTTATTCATTATAAGTTTTATAGCATCACAATCTTTTGCAATTCCATTCTCAGAAGCAGGTAAGATTACGGTTGGCTATTCAGCGATTAAGAGTTTATTGAGTGGTTTTGTATGTGGGACATTATTTACCTTATTAGGATTTATTGCTCATACAAGCAAAAACAATATGGCAGCAGCATTTCAAGAGTTAATGCCATATGGAGCGTCTGTTTATTACGGTGTTTCAGCTATGATAAAAGGACTTTTAGTAACAGCGGTAGCGGTTTGTATTATGGCGTTAGTAAGTAAGGAAGATGGTATTGAACCATTAAAAGAAATAACAACTTTAAAATCTGAAAGTACATTATTAGCATTAGAGTTAACACCTCAATTATGGAGTATGGCTCATTTTGCGCCGTTAGAAGTATCAAGTCCAGCACTTAGTAAGGAATTTACTAGAATTGGTAAGAAATCAAATACATATGAGAGCACACTATCGTTTTCATTTATATCAGGCGTCTCTGTAAATGGCGTAGAGCTTAGAGAGATATTGATTTCAAAAGGAGCAAATGAGGAAAGCCTTGCAGAATTTGATAAAGTGAATAACGTATTCCATTACGGTTTATTACTGCTTATTATTCCGTTGTTCTTTATGTTTAGAGCGGGAAGAAAGTTAGCTAAATTACCGACTGCCAATATATATATTACATTAGCGGTATGCAGTGGTTCTTACACAATTATGATGATTGTAATGAATATGATTTCTAAGTTCCAAATTAATGTTTCAGGAACTGTAACAAGTTTATTTGGAACAAGTGGAACAGTACTATCTATGCAAAATTCATTTATATATTTAACTTTGTTTAGTCTTATTGTGACATATGTAGCGGCATTTGCTGGAATGAAATTAGCTAAAAAATAGGAGGAGAGCACGTTGAAGTTTTGTGGAACATGTAAAAAGAATGTTGCAGACCATTTGAACTTTTGTCCTGAGTGTGGGAGTAAAGTAGAAGTAATCGTTGATAACACTGCTGCTTCATATACAGAATTACAAAGCGAGACAAAACCAGTGAAAAGTAAGAAAAATTTATTTTTAATCATTGGTTTTGCCATTATTGCTGCATTATTATTTGGGGCATATAAATTTGGAGCATATAAGTTTTCAAAAGAAAAGCAAGTAAATGTAATGATTGAAGCATTCCAAAAGAAAGATATTAATGCAATTGATGAGTTTGTAAAAGCGAATGATTCAAGCTTAAAGATTAAGACAGAGGATATTAAAGCGTACATGCGTTATTTAAAAGAGAATCCTTCTTACAACAAACAATTACTTTCTTATTTACAGAAAGAGACAGTAGATCAAAAGTTAACAAAAGATAAACCTTCATTTAAGGACGGGGAAATAGTAGAAGAGGGAAAAGAGTGGTTCTTATATCCAAAGTATAAGTTCAGCATGAAATCTTATTATATGAGCGTTAGTACAACTGCAAAAAACGCAGAAATATATGTGAATGACAAAAAAGAAACAGAGCTTTCTAGTGATAAAACTTCGAAAGAGTTGGGGCCATACTTCCCAGGTACATATGTTGTAAAGGCAACGGCGAAGACAGAACTTACTGAATTAGAAACAGAGAAAGAAGTAGATTTAGCGGATGAACAGAGCGAGAAGGTGAAAGTGGATTTATCGCTTGAAGGCAAGTATGTAAGTATTTCTTCTGATGAAAGTGATGCAACTGTATTTGTGAATGGGAAAAAACGTGGAAAATTAAATTATGGAAGTTATAAGCTTGGCCCTGTATCCACAGATGAAACAGTAGAAGTACATTTAGAGAAAACTACTGATTTTGGTGTGATGAAATCTGAAAGTGTTAAAATTGGAGACCAAAGCACGTATTACTTAAAATTCCCGAAAGAAACATCAAGTTCAGCAGTGGGCGAATTTGTAAGAAATCATATTTATGATAACGTACGTGCAATTTCATTAAATGATTTTAGTTTAATTGAAAATAATTATGATAAGAGCGGGAAATCGTATAAGGAAGACCGTGATTATATACAGTATTTACACAAAAAAGGAATTACAGAAGACTTATTAACGATGGAAGTTCGTAATGTAGAGCGTCAAAGTGCTACGAAATATAAAGTAACGACATATGAAGAGTATCATATTCGTTACGGTGATGGATCTGTGAAGTTCAAAAGTTTTAATAACGAACATATTGTAACTGTGAATGGAAAGATGTTGTATCATTCTCTTGGTGCAAATAATACGTTGAAATCAGAAGATGTATCTGGTCCAACTCGTTAATAGGAGAGAGGCTGTTCAATATTGAACAGCCTCTTTATTTTGTAGCTAAATCAATATTTCGTGCCAAACCGTTGATATCTTTTTTTACAATTATGAGTGCGTTTCCTTTAATATCGC